>JAAYNQ010000098.1 GCA_012520725.1 Syntrophomonadaceae bacterium
ATCCGGGAAACACTGTCCCCTTTAGTGGTAGAATAAAAAGCTATTATCGATTTCCCACCGGGCGAGCGCTTGGCACCCATGACAAATTCCTTATGTCCTCCAGTGCCGCTGAATTGTTGTGCTCCTATGGATTCAGCACAGCACTGACCGGTAAGGTCCATTTCAAGAGCTGCATTTATAGACACCATTTTATAATTCCGCCCTATTATTGCCGGGTCATTGACCAGGCTGCCCCGGTGGAACTCTACCGCCATATTTTCATCCACAAAATCATATAAACGCCTGCTGCCAAGGGCCACATTGGCAACGAACTTACCTTTAAATATAGTCTTTTTGCTGTTATTAATAGCCCCGGCTTCATAAAGATCAACCAGGCTTTCACTGAAAACTTCTGAATGTACACCCAGGTCCTTTTTGCCTTTTAAGCCGTGGGCAACGGCCCCAGGAATGCTACCGAAACCAATTTGAATGGTAGAACCATCCTCAATTAAGTCAGCAACAAAGTCTCCGATCAAAAGATCCTTTTCATTCAATTTAGGGGGCTCCACTGTAGGTATTGCTCGATCGGTTTCCAGAATATAATCCACCTGGGAAATATGTACATGAGTATCGCCAAAGGTACGGGGAAAATTGGGATTCACCTCCAAAATCACCGTATCCGCATTTTCCACAAAATCCTTTTCTACAACCGTAGACAAGGAAAGCGAAAGAAAGCCATGCTTATCCATGGGAGAAGCACATCCCCAAAAAATATCCGGTTTTCGGTAGGACATCCTTCGTCTGCTGAATTCATGTAGTTGGCCGGGAACATGAGAAACCGTTTCATAGGGATGGGCTTTTCTGGGGCCAGGAGAATAAAACCAGCAATTTAGCAAAAAGTGCTTCTTCATTTCAGGATTCATAAAGAACTCATATTCACCGAGCATATTGGCATGGACTACCGATACCTCTTCTACTCGGTCTTTTATAGTGTGGAGCTGGCTCAGAAGAGTTACCGGTTCACAAGCCAGCAGGCCGCAAACAATCTCCTGCCCGCTCTTTATCTGCTGTAAGGCTTCCTCTGCCGTTACTACTTTGCTTTGATAAATATCATTGTAATTCATGTACCCACCCCACAGATAATTTTGCTACAATCCCTAAAATTATGACATATAAACAAGGAAATTTTCAAGAACTATTTGAGGGGGGAAGCCATGATACGTTAATGCCTGAAGAACAGGCTGCAGGCATCGGAGACCCGCACCGTTATTATCGTTAAACCGTTACAATTGACATGGATATTGATAAGTTGCTTCCTGGCACCTCAAGGGAGAACCCGGTACCAGTGGCTCCACTGCATACTCCAACTCAATGCTTCCCATCTGGTGGACCCATGCTGGCCTTGGGCATGGATATGCCAGTGGCCAAAATACCACTGGGCCGGCTGGTATTTGTTTAAGATTCGGGACAAGTATTGTCGGGAGGGATCTATTGCGGGGGACCTTAAACGGCAAAAGTTCTCCATAGGAAATTCCAGGGGACAGGTATGGGAGACCACGATATCCACTTTACCCTCTGGTAAATAGGATAGCTCCTGCTCACAAATAATCTCTTCCGGGAACCAGTCCCAACCTTCATAACGCCGGTACCTGTCTATGGATTGAGCTCCGCCCATGAACAGCACCCGCCGCCCATCATCCAATTCCAGTACCGATCCCCTGGGCATATAGTAAATATTGGGACATAGCTGCACCGCTTGTCTCTTGGTCCCAACTAATGCCAGCAGACAGTCAAGATCGTCATTATTACCATCACAAAAATAAATCCTGGTATGATCAGAATTAATTACCGACAAATCCTGATCCTCCACCCGGGGCCAATATCCAAAGTCGCCTACCTGCAGGATTATATCCGGCTGTTCCTGCTCTATCAGGCAATTAAGCCGCTGAAATTCCCCATGCAGATCACCCAGTACTATGATCTTCATCACTAACTCCCCTTTTCGATGCCAGGCCCCAACTTATCCGAAATCCATATTGACCCTGCTAATCCGTAAGGGCGACCTGCGATCGGCCGCCATACGAAAGGCATAACATCGGAGGCCGTAGGAGCGACCTCCAGCACTCGCCGTCCGGCCGCCTGTCCATTCCCCAAAATAACGTAGCCAACCCGGGCGGGCGGTCGAAGACCGCCCCTACAATCATCGCCAG
>JAAYNQ010000099.1 GCA_012520725.1 Syntrophomonadaceae bacterium
CTGCAATTTACTAATGCATCAGCCCATCCACCATAAGAAGTCCCCCAATTATGGCTGCGTGCTGGATTTCCATATGATATTCGAGAATAACTGTACCCAAAATCTGCTCCAGTGCAAGTCTTGTCTTCGTCAATCCATAAATAGTAATATCTAGTCGGTTCAACAACGTTTTCATCCATTTGTTCACTGATTTGATCAGATACTTCTTTCATAATTGTTTCAATATCGTAATATTGAGAAGAATTATTTATACCATCTTCGGTAGAAGCTGTAGCGGACGTGCAAAACAAAAATGCTAAAACAAAACTTAAAAGAATTGATAGAACTTTTTTCATATTAACATCTCCCTTTAATTATTTGTACATTTCATTTATCAATGGGTTCGTTTGGTTATACTAGCTGCTTCGGTAATTCATGGATATTTTCACATCCGGCTTTAGTAACTATATAACTTCTATAAGATAAGGCAACTTTCATGTTAGTCTCGCTCAATTTCACCTATAGTGGCATTAATTGATGCTCAGCTAATCGCAAAAGACTAGTTAAGATAAATAGCCTGTGTAACAGCCGTTGTCTGATCATAAATTGAACCGTCTTCAGCCCGATGATAGCTTTTCACCCGATAATGGTTGCCCGTAGACACTGAAACAGTTCTTAATCCCCAGTTATAATCGGTATTAAATGCTTCAAACACATATGTGCCAATAGTTGACCAATTTGAACCGTTCCACCGTTGCAGCTGTAGTTCAACACTTACTGAATCACACGTCGTATTGCACCTGGTCCAACCATAAAGTGAGACTTGCCCATTTCCAATGCTCCTGATTTCGGAATACCATTCCTCAATCAAATAGTCTCTGGATTCAGCCTCTTCAGGATTTATATGTGATAAAAGTTCTGCTCTTGTATTATGGACAACAGCGGTCTGTGCTGAATCTTTACTTGCAGCCAATACTGGTACATTCATTACCGACATAATAATTAAGATGAGAAGAAATACTTCTAAAATTTTTCTCATAGTTTTCACCTCCTCCCATTAAAGCTCTCATAGTATACACAATTGGGAAGACCAAAAAGTTCCATCGCTTTTATTAAAAATGTTAAAAAAGGAAATTTGTCATAATTTAGAGGGGGGATTAGAGGGTTGCTTAGAGGCTCATGAAATATAGTGAATATAGGGATTGTTTCCTGTAATAAACAATCCTCTATTGTTTAATAACTAATAGAGGACCGTTTGTTACTACTATTAATCTGTTGATTATGTTGGTATTTTGGCTACCCCATAAGCAACTGAAGTTAAAATAAAATAAGCTGCAAATCCGGGAATAGCTAAGTTGTAAGGGTAAGTTTCCCCACTAAAAGCAATATAAGCGGGAAATCCAATAATTAATAACTGCAACGCAAAAGCCATCCAAAATTTTCCCCATTTAATAGTCCAACTGCCAACTAACCGCTTTTGCTGTATCATATTATTAACTGAATAACATAAAGGAATTAACATTATAAATAATCCCCTTAATCCGCGAGGACCGCCTAAAGTAAAATATAAATAAACAATACCTATTATGAATAGAATAGCCATTATTATTCGCAATTAATTACGCTCCTCATTCTTATTGCTTCTATTATATAGAATAGCTAAAACCATGTCGATTAGTTCCAAGTTAGATTTACGCTTGAGTAATCTACTCCCTGACCGTCGGCTCCACCGTTATCAAAGTCGGTTAAACCCCATGACACAAATGGAGGCCAATAACTTATTGACGCCTCAGAACTGGTATATAGCTTTAGCCTTAGGAGATAAGTATGACCAGCTTGTAAATTACATTGTATAGAGTTTCCACCACCTATTGTTCCCGATACAGTGTTAGGTAACATCAATAACGAAAAACCACGTTCAGCTATGGTCTCCTCAGCAATGACAGAAAATCCTCCGCCGGTTACATCACAAACCTGAGCTGCGACCAAACAATAGACTTGCATACTTCCTAATTCTGCCGCTGTCTGCAAAGTTCCATTATAATTACCACTAAATGTAACAGTACAATTTTGGGAGCCAGAACCGGTAATATTTACATATTTACCAATCCACCCCCATGCATATCCTTCTCCTCCATTACCTGGCCAGCTATACTCAGACCGACAATCTAACCAACCATTACTACTTGTACCCCAACTCCCTATAGTATTAGGGTAATCTGAACGATATACGGTTCCTGAATCAGCTCCAGTTATGGTGCTATTTGTGCCCTTTGCTACATTTACAGTTCCACGTAATGTAGACATATCTTTAATTTTTTCCCCATCCTTCAACTCAAGCTGCTCCACTTTGTTTCTTATTTTTGCCATGAATGATAAACTCACAATTCTCCATTTTGCAGATTTCCCCTTATGTATTTGTGTTTCTTTCTATACCAATAATGTCCTGTAGGTTCAAAGCCGGCTATGATCTCTGTCTTGCCTTTCTGCTTACATATATCCTGCATAATAACCCCGGCCTCCAATTGAAAAGATATTCTTTTCAGGTTTTTCCTTAAAGTATTTAACGGCTTCATCAAGTATTTTCTGATAGTCTTCTCTTTCTTCCATCATCAAATTACCCCCCCAATGTCCGGCTGGTATGAATTGGGAATCTACTGTTAGTTGGAGGGCGGCTAAAGGCTACACTGTCATAATAGATATGGCTGACTCTATATTATGGCCATAATTGACCGCTATGATCGTTGTATCGTTGGCTATGAAATCAGCTCCCAATCCAGAGCAGAAGAACGGTTAGCCGCCTTCGCAAGCCATGTCATACCCCGTTTAGTTAACTTACCAAAACGAACTTCAGCTTCTATGTCCAAATCTAGCCTCCGTTTAGCTCATCTTTTTATCCTCCAAGCATCACCCCCATCTTTATTAAATCACATAAATGTCATAATTTGGTGATTATTTTGTATATCCGCTTCTTAATTATTAAAAGTATTATCACAGGGATTTACTGCTCTAACTTGAGATACAGGCGATTTATTCTGGATACATTCTTTTACTATGCGGCATATCTCTTCACTATTCCAGACGGGCACTCTATATATACTGTTGGTAGGAGGGCGGCTAAAGGCTACACTGTCATAAGGAAGATTATCCACAATAATTAATGGGGTATCGTCACGGCTGGACCCTTCAATACTAAAATCTCCGGGTATATTTGAAATTATTTGTGACTGGCTATTTACTTCTGCCAGATAAGCACAAAAGTCCTCCCATGCCTCCTCACCCAGCAATGGCCGGTCAATAATTTTCACATCAGCACTGAAAGCAAAAATATCCGGGCTTCCGGGGCGAGCATGCCGTAGTTGGGCTTCTTCCTTTTCGGCCAATTCCATTAATTCTTCCACCAGACACAAATTATCCAGCACCACAACTATTTGTGGTACATTTTCCGGCAGAACAAAGGGACTTTGTATTCTAATCAAGGCGGCCTTGACACGAAGCCGCACAGCAACCGATTCCTCTTCTTGTTCCAGCAAGCGGTCGAGGTAGGGTATGGAACTTTGGTTACCAGCCAGAAATAAAGCTCCTGCTATGGAGTGACGAACTGCTGCTGAGCAATCAAAGAGTGATTGGTGTAAAACTTCCAGTATATCGGCCGGCAATGGTTGACCATACCTTTTAGCCAAATCCATTATTTTGTCCGCCGCATCAATGCGGATAAATCGATTGGAAGCAGCCAGGGGATGATGGGGATTTTGTTTCTCAAAACAATGGTCAGATACTGACAATCCAGGTCTTGGACTGAGCCTTCCTTCATTTACTGCAGTATTAAAATCCTCTAAACTCATGGAGGTTCTCTGCAAATCCGGAATCAGACTTCTAATTTCGATGAGAAGCCTGGCAGTTTCTTTCGCCGAAGATTTTTTATTTTCACCAATACTTGACTGTGATTCAGTTTCAGCGAACAAGTCTGATAGTTGGTTTACCCTGGGTTCTCTTCGTTTAAAAGGGGGTGATTCAAAACAACTTGCACTTATAAATCCATATACCATTGGTTGATCCATGCAAAAGTCCTCATGCCAACCGCTGGGAAGAGCATTGGCTACGACAACGGTCTTTTCTATTTTCTTCCCTTGTTCTTTGCGTACGCCGATAAAGGAGGTTTCCGAACAGGGCAACCCGAATTGCAGTGATTCCTGAACCAGGATTTCCTTTACTGCATCTTGTAAAGCCTTGCCCTTATTCTCCCGGTATAGACTATTCCCTTCCAATGACGTACCTATCGAATCAGTGGTTCCAAAACCCATTTGAAGTAAATCCAACTTGGCTTGAGCACATGTCTCTTTATATGCAGCTTTTTGAAGAATATCTTCCAGTCTCAGCAGCCATCCAGCTCCAAAAAGGGATTTTATTTGGGGGTGAGTCTGGTCATCAGGATTATTAACCATTTCCCAGTTAACCAGTTCAGATCCATGTTCATTCAGTAATCTGAATTTAATATTTTGCAGGTTATCCCGGAGAAATCTCCCAACCACCCATTTGCTACGTCCACTTACCAAATCGCCAATTTCTATAATCTCGCAATCTCCTTGGTTTCTTATGTTGTAGTTTCTGTTGGTTTGGATTCCGTTAGCTGTAATTTCAAGGCAGAGGTTTGATAGTACAGGCGACTTCCATTCCTCCATGATTTCATCTAAAACTAGAGCCAGGGCTTTTTCTCCCGGGTCACTGGTCAGGTAGTAAACGCTACCGCCTCCGCGTTCAGCCAAATCGTTGGCCAGAAATGAATTGGGGGCTGCATCTATGCAAAGCACACTTACCCGCATACGATTCTTTTTCTTGCGTTCCTGATCGACTAATTGCAGCAACCGGCTTGTATCTGTAACCTGAGCATCTGTAATAATAAGTAAATTCCGCACCAGCTCACCAGGAGAACGCTTTTGCTGCAGGGCCTGCTCAAGTGCTATGCCAAGTTGTGTACCACCACTATCCTGATGTTTTTTTAGAAATTTCTTTGCAGCTTTTATGTTTTTGGGATTAGCTGCTACACTATGCCGGGCAAACCAAGTGGTCATATCGTGGAAAATGCCCAGATTAAACATGTCGTTGTCCTGCATATGGCTGATAAAATCCATGACTGCCCAATCACTGGCCTTCCACTTGTCACCGGTCATGGAACCGGAATGATCCAATAAAAGAATCGTTTCCCGGGGCAATTGCTTATAACTTCCGTCCTGGGGCGGTGAAATTAGACTCAAAAAATATACATAGGAATCATCGGGATCGTTATGAATGAGACAAGGAAACCCAGCCCTTGCTTCTTGCGGCGAAAACCATCTTAATTGCAGATCTCTATCGGGTATTATCTCCTCTTGACGCAATCTTACCAGCGTTTTAGCCTCTTGCCTGTCAATAGTCAAGGCATGCTGAGAAGAGTCCACTTGTTCATTATTGAAGAAGTTAAGTTCCATGGAAAATCGATGCCCAGGATCACGTAATACCCCTAGAGGCTGCCCCAGGGCATAACGGGATTCTTTCTCATCCTGGCGTACGAAGCGGGGAGCAATAGTAAGTGGTATTGTAATGGTCCATCCTATACCTGCTGGCCTGGCTAATTGAACATAGTTTGTTACCACTCGTATATCCTGATCAGGTTCTATTCCACTCAAATGCAGAGAAAATACATCCGGTGATTGACGTGAGACCAGGACAGCTTGCCTGCCTTCACTTCGTGCTTTCTGATATTCATCCTCAGCTTGTTCGCGCTCCTTTAACTCGGTAACTATCTCCACTCCGCCAAAATAAACTTTCACAGCAGTTACAGCAGCATCACCAGGCAGGGGAAAATTGTACCTGGTTTCAATAACATGGGAGCATTGCTGAGAGGTAAATGAAAAAATCTGGGTTAATTCTAATGATGCCAGTGGCCCATAAATCTCGCCCTTTAGACAGCTATGCTTTAGAGGTACAAACCTCAAATATTCTGGTGATTCTTCGTCCCCTCCCAGGATTTCCATAAAACTAATGCCCAGGAGTTCTTCATTATAATAAGCTTGCTTATTAAACACACCTATCACCTACCCTTTCAAAATTTAAGCTCAATCATGCTTTAGTTGTTCAGTTTTGCAGTACCATTAGATACTTAATCCTTTGCAGCACAATTAGCCACCATTTACTGACTATCCGGCATCCAAATTCAGTCGTCTTTCCCCTCCTCTCCTGGTATTCTTTTTTAAAAGGCTGAAAAGATCATTAATTCGGTTGAATAAATAAATCCAACATTTCTTTAAAATTTTTTTGCCATCATTTTCCCTTTCGTGTAAATTTAATATATCAAAAGGGATATACCATTTATGGTATGGGTTGTTAATGATTTTAAGGAGTGCGTGTTTATGGCAAATCCGAAACTAAAACTGCTGCGAATTTTAAAGATTTTGCGTGAAACAGATGAGACTAGTCCACTTACTGCTTCGGAGATAGGGAAAAAACTGGCCTTATACGGGATCGAGGCTGAACGTAAGTCTATTTGCCGTGATATAAATGTACTCATTGATGCCGGATATGATATTCAGCTCTGTGAAGATAACAAGAAGGGATATTTTATGGCCAGCCGCAAATTTGAGGACTACGAGCTCAAGATTTTGATAGATGCAGTATGGGGAGCCCGGTTCCTGACCTATGAAAACTCCAAACTTATCGCTGAAAAAATTAAATCCCTGGCCAGCAGCATGGGCCAAAAAATGTTAACTGAAGTGACCCCCATCAAATCCCATGTTAAAAGCAATAATCCGGCAGTTAAAATCTATATTGACACCATCTTGCAGGCCATAAAGCAAAAGCGCAAAATTCAATTTCAATATA
>JAAYNQ010000100.1 GCA_012520725.1 Syntrophomonadaceae bacterium
CTATCACCTGAAGGGTGATGAAAACGAGGCTAAGGATCTGGCCGCTCAGGTTTTCGTACAGGCTTTTCATAAAATCAAATCCTTTCGATTTAATATGGATTTCGGCATCTGGTTGCACCGATTGGTGTTAAACCTGTATAGCTCTCAGCAGCGCCGTAATAAAAGGCATAGGGAAGCAAGCCGGTTCAGGCAGGAAAGCCCCGGCCGGCAGGAATTGGCTGCGGTTCAGGAGCAGAGGGGGAACCAAGCACTAATCAAAGAACTAAAGCACCTGCTATACTCCAGCTTAAAAAAACTGCCTTATGATTATCGAATGGCTCTCATATTGCGGGAGCTGGAGGGGTACCCTTACGAGGAGATAAGCATTATTACGGGGTGGTCTCTGGCTACGGTAAAATCTCGCCTGGATCGGGGCCGAAAAGCTTTGAGAAAAGAATTGCAGCGGGAACGGATAATTAGTGAGCGTGATTATTGATGGATTGTCATGAAGCCAAAAACTATATTTCGTTGTATATAGATGAAGAAATTTCAGATAATAAGGCCGAGGAACTGTTGCAACATACCAAAGAATGTGCTACTTGCAGGCAATTGTTGCTGGATATGGAGTTTATCTCCAGGCTCTTGGGGGCTGCCGGCCAGAGCATTATGACCGCTCCGGAGGGTTTAAAGGACTCCATAATGGAAGAGCTGGGTCATAAAAAGGGCTCCCGGCTAGAGCCGGTGATGAAGCTTATGAAGGACAGCTGGAAGCGCTTGAGCAGCAGGATAAACCGTCATAATTAGGATAAAGCTAATCCGGTTCTTATTCTAATATGGCCGGGGAGTGACAGCAGGGAAGGTTCCCCCTGTCATAAGGAGGTATTTATGAGAACCATCAGCAAAAGCCGGAAGCCTTTGCGAGGTGAGCTTACAGCTGAGGCCGATAAGTCCATTTCCCATCGGGCCGTTATTTTTTCTGCTCTGGCCCGGGGGGAGTCAGTAATTCGCAATTTTTTACTGGCCGCCGATACCTTGTCTTCTTATACCTGTATGGAACAACTGGGGGTACAGATTTCCCGGCAAGACTCCCTATTAAGGGTGATGGGAAAAGGGCTGGAAGGGCTGCAGGAGCCCACTGAGGTTTTAAACTGCGGCAATTCAGGTACCACTATGCGGCTTTTAACCGGCCTGCTCTCAGCTCGGCCTTTTTTTTCGGTTTTAAGTGGAGACAGGTCATTGAACCGGCGGCCCATGGAAAGAATCATCAGCCCCTTAAGTTCTATGGGGGCTCAAATATTTGCCCGGGGCCAGGGGCATTTCCCTCCCCTGGCAGTTAATGGTAGTAGGTTGAAAGGTATTGATTATACCCTGCCGGTAGCCAGTGCCCAGCTTAAATCGGCCCTCTTGTTGGCTGCTTTGACGGCTGAGGGTGAGACCATCATTAGCGAGCCCCAAAAATCCCGGGACCATACGGAAAGAATGCTGAGGGCTATGGGAGCCCGGATAGAGTTGGTGGGACAACGGATTAGGCTCTGCCCGGAAGCGGAACTTTCTCCCCAGGAGTTTATTGTTCCCGGTGATATCTCTTCCGCTGCCTTTTTTATAGTGGCCGCAACTATCCTACCCGGCTCGGAACTCCTTATCAGAGGAGTGGGCATTAATCCCAGCCGCTCAGGGATTATTGATATTTTAGTGCAGATGGGAGCCAAAATCAAGCTGGAAAACAAAAAGGTGATCAGCGGGGAACCGGTAGCAGATCTTATCGTTTCCCATTCCCAGCTTAAGGCAGTGGAAGTGGAGGGTGATATGGTTCCTCGCCTAATTGATGAACTGCCGGTCCTGGCAGTAGCCATGGCAGTAGCTTCCGGGACCTCCATAGTCCACGATGCCCAGGAACTTAAGGTAAAGGAAAGCGATCGCATCGAGACCATTACTGGGGAACTGAAAAAGATGGGAGTACCAGCCCATGCCACCCAGGATGGTTTTATCATAGAAGGTGGAGCAGGCCCCTTAATAGGGAGCAGGGTAAACAGCCATGGTGATCACCGGATTGCTATGAGCCTGGCCGTGGCTGCCCTCCTGGCGGAAGGGCAAAGTGTGATCAGCAATCCCCAGGCCGTGGATATTTCTTTTCCCGCTTTTTGGCAGGAACTGGAGCGATTAAGCCAATAAAGTGCGGTGAACCGTCCAACTTAAAATAAGATATGCCAGCAAAAATAGGCTCAACTATAGTTATCTGATAGTTGAGCCTATTTAACCGGCAGTCTTAGAAATATAGCTGATCCCTGGGTTTCTATTTACCCAGGTATTCCAGGATCCCGTTGGCGATAGCCTCTGCTGCCCGTTCCTGGTAATTCTTATTACACAACAATTCATTTTCAGTGGGATTGCTGATAAAGGATACTTCAGCTAATGCTGAGGGCATCTTGGTTTTTACCAAAACGGTAAAATTGGATTGCTTCACTCCTCGATCTTTGCGCCCCAGGATTTTAACCAGTTGATTCTGTATAGATTCTGCCAGGCGAGCCCTTTCTTCTTTTTGCCAGATCAATTCCAAATCGCTGATGGGAGCATAGTAGTAAGTTTCAGTTCCATGGGCTTCGGGACTGGTGAAGGAATTATTATGAATACTGACAAAAAGGGCCGCATTTAGGTTATTAGCATACTCAGCCCGTTCGGTAAGGGTCAGGTAGCTGTCATCGCTACGGGTATAACTTACGTTTACTCCATTATCCTCCAGTATCTTTCCTGCCATCAGGGTAATAGCCAGATTGATATCCTTCTCCTGAACTCCAAAGCCGGTAGCCCCGCTTTCCTTACCCCCATGTCCAGCATCTAATACCACTATGTCGGTCCTGTCTTCCTGCTCAATACTCTCAGCATCTGCCAGCAAAACGATGTTGATACTATTGTCGTCCTTGGTGCCAAAGATGCGATAATCAGTCATACCCTCAGTATCTATCTTAACCGTGGTCCAGGGATCAGCCTGCCCGCTCTGGCTGAGGCTCATCACTTTAATTACCGGACTATCGCTGTAGACATATCTTTTTTGCTCCAAACCTAGGCCGGTAGATTTAAGTTTTATTTCCAGGGTATCTCCTATCCTCTTGCTGCTAAACTCCGATGGAGCCAGGGTCTGAAGAATAATACTCTCTCCACTGCTGTCGGCTGCCTGATGCATAATTTTGACAATCTGATTGGGAATGACCAGTACCTCTCTCTTCCCGCCGTTTTCACTGCGGGTATGGTACTGGGTACCGGCCGGCATAGTTATTTTGATAGTGGTTTGGCCTGCAATCCTATTGTCTACGGTTAAGTTCAGCTTGCCTGCTCCTATGGACTGGCTTATTCCGGTATTATCCATCGGCTTTTTATTCTTTATCACATAAGTGATTTGGGAACCGGATTTTTCTATAAGGGGTTTAATAGGAGTAATTGACTCCATCTCGATTTTGATTCCCTCATTATCCCGGGTGGAGGATATCCACATTTCATCATTAGCTATATTGCCTGGATCAACTGGATCGGGGGGATCCGGCGGGTTTTCGGGCTCATGGGGCTGTTCCTCTTCCCAGGCTACATTTACCACC
>JAAYNQ010000101.1 GCA_012520725.1 Syntrophomonadaceae bacterium
GCGATTTCCGGCCGGTTTTCAACTGGAAGCTGTTTAAGGTCCACAAACACTCCCTTGAATTCTGCCTGCTTAATGATCATTATATTCTTCCTTGTTTATAATTCCGGACTATGCCGGCTATAATCCCCTTTATTATAATCATTTCCCAAGTCGCAGCTTAAGGATTATTGCTGCTTAAATCTCCTGCCCCGGATGGACTGACTCATTTAGGATTAAGTTTATTGATTACCGGCTACATATACTCAGAAAAATACAGCTGGGAAGCAGTCAAGTATAATGCTCCAGACTGTATGAGTACTTAATTGTTTAAAACCTCTTTTTTCTGAAGGGCAATATCCAGTACCTGATCCATATGGGAAACAAGCTGGAATTGGATTTTCTTCCTTACCGCAGCCGGTATATCCTCTATGTCTTTTTTATTATCTTCAGGCAGTAGAACCATCTTAATCCCAGCTCTATGGGCTGCCAGGACTTTTTCTTTTACTCCTCCAATGGGAAGTATACGTCCCCGCAAGGTTATTTCACCAGTCATAGCTACATCACTGCGCACTGGCAGGCCTGCCATGGCCGAAGCCAGAGCGCTGGCAATGGTAATACCAGCCGAAGGACCGTCTTTAGGTATGGCACCTTCGGGAACATGCAGGTGTATGTCGTTTTCATCCAGGGTATGCTGGCTTATCCCCAATTCCTCAGCTCTTGACCTAACATAGGTCAAAGCCGCCTGGGCGGATTCTTTCATAACATCACCCAGTTTCCCGGTTAAAATCAGCTTGCCCTGTCCTTTGTACAATGCTACCTCAATGGCCAGAATATCACCACCGGTCTCAGTCCAGGCCAAACCGGTAGCCACCCCAATCTGATTTTCACTCTCGGCTACCCCAAAACGGTAACGTTCTTTGCCTAAATACTTGCTTACCATGGAGGCAGTCAGATTGACATGAATATTCCGGTCCTCAACTACCTGCCGGGCTACCTTGCGGCAGAGGGAGGCAATTTCTCTTTCCAGATTCCTGACTCCGGCTTCCCGGGTATAATTGCGGATTATTTTTCGAATGGCACCTTCCGAAAAACTGATATTCTTAGGCTTTAATCCATGCTCCTTAACCTGCTTGGGCACTAGATAATCTTTGGCAATATGAACTTTATCCTCTTCGGTATAACTGCTTATTTCTATAAGTTCCATTCGATCCAAGAGGGGACGAGGTATATTGTAAACCGAATTAGCCGTAGTTATGAACATTACCTTGGATAGATCAAAAGGTATTTCCAGGTAATGATCACTAAAGGAAAAGTTTTGTTCAGGGTCCAGGACCTCCAATAGAGCTGAAGCAGGGTCACCCCTAAAATCCATAGTCATCTTGTCTATTTCGTCCAGTAGAAATACCGGATTCTTGGAACCAGCCTGCTTCATTCCCTGCAGCACCCGCCCCGGCATAGAGCCTACATAAGTCCTGCGATGCCCTCTAATTTCTGCTTCATCCCGGATTCCCCCCAGAGACATCCGGACGAACTTGCGTCCCAAGGACCTGGCCACAGATTTTCCTAAAGAAGTTTTCCCTACCCCTGGTGGGCCTACCAGGCATAAAATAGGGCCTTTCATTTTCTTGGCCAATTTGCGTATGGCCAGATATTCCAATATTCTCTCTTTGGGTTTTTCCAGACCATAATGATCTTCATCCAAAATAGCTTCTGCCACTTTCAAATCCAGTCTATCCTTGGTCTCAGCCGACCAGGGCAATGAAAGCATCCAATCCAAATAATTTCTCACCACTACCGCTTCAGCTACCATAGGCGGCATTTTCTCCAGCCTTTCCAATTCCTTATAGGCTTTTTCATGAGCGTCTTTGGGTAACTTGGCCTCTTCAATCCGTTCTTTGAGTTCCTCTACTTCAGCGGTCCGTTCATCTTTCTCCCCCAATTCCTTCTGAATAGCCTTCATCTGTTCCCGCAAATAATACTCTTTCTGAGTTTTTTCCATCTGTTTGCGAACCCGGATATTAATCTTTCGTTCTAATTCTAGTACTTCCATTTCTTTGGCCAGAATATCACACATAAATTCCAGGCGCTGGGATATATCCCGAGCTTCCAATATTTTTTGTTTTTCATGAATCCTCAAGGAAAGATGGGAGGCTACTACATCCGCCAGACGTCCTGGTTCTTCTATGGCAACCACTGTCACAACCGTTTCCGGTGGCACCTTCTTGCTCACCCTTACATATTGTTCGAATTGTGAAACCAGAGTCCTCATCAGGGCTTCCAATTCGGCCGCTTTATCGTGGGGGTCGTCCTTAAATTCTTCGATTTTTACCTGTATATATGGATCATGAGCTACGTAACTTCTTATTTCAGCACGGTGCAACCCCTCAACCAAAACCCGCATGGTTCCGCCGGGCATTTTTAGTATCTGTCTTATCTCAGCCACCGTTCCTACTTGATAAATATCTGCCTCTTCCGGATCATCATCTTGGGCTTCTTTTTGGGTAGCAAGAAATATTTCTTTGTTCTCCAACATAGCTTCTTCAATGGCTTTAATGGATTTTTTACGGCCTACATCAAGATGAATAACGGTATATGGAAAAACCAGCATTCCTCTTAATGGGAGCATAGGTATTATTCTTAATTCTTCACTATTTGACTGCAAAAAAACACCTCCCAGGCAAATTAATTCTACTATATGACTGAACCCAAAGGCAAGATAGAAGGAAGAGCAGTCATCTTAAATCCTGGTTTATTATGATAAAGATCGTCAATATCTGGCATCAATTAATTTATATTATTGTATATTACCTGTCAACCTCTATTGAACAAATGCTATATCCAATACCTGCCCCAGTTCCTTCACCGCTATCACTTCAATATCAGCCAGATTTTCAAAAATGCTTAACCAGTTATCCGAGGGTATTATAACCTTCTTGATACCTGCCTTTCTGGCAGCATCCACTTTGGTCATCACTCCCCCAACTGCCTTAACTTTACCGTGAACCGATACTTCTCCGGTCATAGCCAAAAGGTGGTAGATCGGCTTTTGGGTTATAGCTGAATAAATGGCAGTTGCAATGCTTACTCCGGCTGAAGGTCCGTCTACCGGAATTCCTCCCGGAAAGTTCAGGTGCAGGTCATAATCCAGAATCTCAAGTCCATACTCAGAGCGTAAAACCGTAAGTACATTTTCCACTGCTCCCCGGGCCATACTCTTGCGGATCAATTTTCTTCCTTCTCCGCCTACTTCCTCCTGATCAATAACTCCTGTTACGGTCCAGTTTCCACTACCTTTCTCCACCCTTATAGCTTTGGCTTCCACCTCAATCAGCATCCCTACATTAGCTCCCTGCACTGCCAAACCATTTACTATGCCAATGGCAGGTTCAGAACCAGGCCTGACTTCAGGCCGGGGTGAGAAGCGCCCATTGTTTAAAACCTTTTCAACGGTCTCCAAACTGATGCGGCATGAGTTCTCTACCTGAGTTATCCCCGCAGCCAACTGTACAATATTAACCGCCTCTCTTCCATTGCCGGCATATTTTATGATTTCCCCCACTGCTTCATCATCTATTTGTATACCTACCTTAGTCACAGCATTAATAACAATCTTTTGAAGATCTTCCTTTTCCAGCGGTTTAAAAAACACCTCCATACACCTGGACCTTAGAGGCGAAGATATTTCGTTCGGCATTCTGGTAGTGGCACCAACCAGCCGAAAATCTGCCGGCAAACCATTTTGAAAAATATCATGGATATGGGCCGGAATATTTCTATCATTTTCATTATAGTATGCACTTTCCAGCAGTACTTTGCGATCTTCCAGGACCTTCAACAGTTTATTCATTTGCATGGGATGTAACTCCCCTATTTCATCAATAAACAATACTCCTCCATGAGCCTTGGTACAGGCCCCCGGCTTAGGCTGAGGTATTCCAGCCGATCCCATTGATCCGGCTCCCTGATAAATGGGGTCATGTACTGAGCCAATCAGGGGATCCGCAATATTCCTTTCATCGAATCGAGTTATGGAAGCATCTATCTCCACAAATTTGGCATCAGGAGGAAAGGGAGATATGGCTGTCCTGCGGGCTTCTTCCAGTACCAGTCTGGCCGCTGCAGTTTTTCCTACCCCCGGGGGGCCATAAATAATAACATGCTGGGGATTAGGGCCACAGAGAGCGGCCCGCAATAAATCAATTCCCTCCTCCTGCCCGATTACATCCTTCAGATCAGCTGGACGAGTCAAACTGGATAGTGGCTCAGATAACCTTATATTACGCATTTCCTTCAATTTACCATTTTCTTTCTCTGATTCCTTGACCAAACCATGTTTCTTATTCTGCTGGGATTTTAAAAGATTCCAAAAATAAATCCCTATTACTATAGCGAAAAACAACTGTACCATATATAGCAACGGGCCGTAATCCATAAAAAGACTATTCATTTTGCATATTCCTTTCTCTACAACTGCTGCAAAAGCGGCCGGTACTCATAAAACCTTTTTAAAACCTGAATGCCAAGCTGCTTTTTTATATTATTCCCGGCTGAGTCAGTTGAATAAGGCCATATGCTCAGTAAAAAAAGACAGTTTTCACTGCCTTTTCCAAAGCTTTTCAAATTCCGTACAGTTAACCTATGCTTTTGTCCGGCAAAAAAAGGCAGTTTTCACTGCCTTTTGTTGGTTTATTAAGCATATGGATGGTTTATAGTACTCCCCGTTGGCCCCTGCATGAAGACGGGTACCAAATTCTATCAATTTACCTTTCTTCTGGCATCCACGGTCACCAGAAGGGGCTTTTCCTTCTTGGCGATTACCTCCCGGGTCACCAAAACCTTGGTAATGTCAATTCGGGAAGGAACCTCATACATGACTTCCAGCATCACATCTTCAATTATAGCCCTTAAGCCCCGAGCTCCGGTATTTCTTCTTAAAGCTTCCTCAGCAATGGCATCCAGAGCATCATCGGTAAACTCCAGGTCCACTCCATCCAGCTCCAGCAGTTTCTTGTATTGTTTGACCAGAGCGTTCCTCGGTTCAACCAAAATCTTAACCAGTGTCCCCTTATCCAGGGCATCCAGAGTCACTATGATCGGTACCCGGCCTACAAATTCCGGAATAAGTCCATAGCGTAACAGGTCCTGAGGTAAAATCATTTCCAATATTTCCCCGATCTTCTTTTCCTCTTTGGCTTTAATATCAGCCCCAAAACCCATTACCTTTTGCCCAATCCGGTTTTGTATTATTTTATCGATACCCTCAAAGGCTCCGCCACAGATAAACAGGATATTGCTGGTATCGATCTGGATAAACTCTTGATGGGGATGCTTGCGCCCTCCTTGGGGAGGCACACTGGCTACTGTACCTTCCAATATCTTCAGCAAGGCCTGTTGTACCCCTTCCCCGGATACATCCCGGGTTATGCTGGGATTGTCCGTCTTACGAGCTATTTTGTCTATTTCATCAATATAGACTATACCCTTCTCCGCCTTTTCGATATCATAATCAGCAGCCTGTATGAGTTTCAGGAGAATATTTTCAACATCTTCTCCTACATAGCCGGCCTCGGTAAGGGAAGTAGCATCGGCTATGGCGAAGGGTACATTTAGTATCCGGGCCAGGGTTTGAGCCAGCAGTGTTTTACCGCTGCCAGTGGGGCCCAGCATCATAATATTGCTTTTCTGCAACTCCACATCATCCAATTTCATACCCAGGTTTATTCTTTTATAGTGATTGTACACCGCTACTGCCAAAGATTTTTTGGCCCGATCCTGGCCGATAACATAATCATCCAGGGTTTCCCTTATCTCCAAAGGCTTGGGTATATCCCCCAATTCCAAACCTAAATCTTCTGCCAATTCTTCTTCAATAATTTCATTGCAGAGTTCGATGCATTCGTCACAGATATAAACACCCGGACCTGCAACCAATTTTTTAACCTGGTCCTGGGTCTTGCCGCAAAACGAACATTTTAATTGTCCTTTATCATCTCCGTATTTATGCATATATCCACCTCTCTTCCAGGTAGCACTATTTCTTCTTACCGAATCCCCTTGTTTTGCCCATTATTTCGTCAATAATCCCATATTCCACCGCTTCTTCGGCGGTCATGAAATAATCTCTTTCCGTATCCTGCTCTATTTTTTCCAAGGACTGGCCGGTTCTATTCGCCATAATCCGGTTCAAAGATTCTCTCATTCTAATAATTCTTTTGGCATGAATCTCAATGTCTGTAGCCTGACCTTGAGTCCCGCCACTAGGTTGATGAATCATTATTTCGGAATTGGGTAAAGCAAAACGCTTGCCTTTTTCACCGGCTGCCAGCAAGAAAGCTCCCATGCTTGCCGCCAAGCCTACACAGATGGTTGATACATCAGCCTTGATATGCTGCATGGTGTCATATATGGCCATACCAGCGCTGATCGAACCTCCTGGGCTGTTTATATATAAAGCAATGTCCTTATCTGGATCTTCAGCTTCTAAAAATAATAGCTGGGCAATAACCAAATTGGCCACAGTATCATCGATAGCGCTACCCAAAAATATTATTCTATCCTTTAACAAACGAGAGTATATATCATAGGATCTCTCTCCCCGGTTGGTCTGCTCTACTACCATAGGCACCAAATAAGACATATCTTTCACCTCTTTTGTTTTTATTTTAACATACCTGGCATAATACTTAATTGTTTATGGTAGGGGCTACAATTATTCTGAGGCCTTTTCCTCATCTTGGTCCTGGGCTTCCACCTCTACATCTTCCTCAATGCTGACAACGGCATGCTCCACCAAATAGTCTAGGGCTTTGTCCATCTTTAAATTGTTGCGGATACTTTCTTCCATTCCTTCCAGGTTCTGCCGAACCCTTTCAACTTCCATTCCGCTTCTTTCAGCCATCTCATTAATATATATATCTAATTCTTCATCGTTAATCTCTATACCTTTTTCATCGATTAATTTTTCCAAAATGAAACTGGTCTTAAGTTGCCTTTCAGCATCGGGTTTAATGGAGTTTAAGAGCATTTCCACATTGCTATTGGTAATAGTTAAATATTGTTCCAAAGATATCCCCTGAGTCATTAGGCGCTGCTCCAATTGTTGGGCCATATTGATAGCCTGGGCTTTAATTGCTGACTCCGCCAATACTACCGGGGTGGATTCCATAAGCTTTTCCAGGGCTGCTTGCCGCAAAGCATCCTGGCGTCTAACTTCACTGGCTTTCAGCAGGCTCTTCTTGATATCTTCCCTGAGTTCATCCAGAGTTTCAAATTCGCTTATTTCCTGGGCGAATTCATCATTCAATTCCCGCATCTGTTTGCACTGAACACCTTTAACCGCAACCTTGAATACAGCAGCCTGCCCCGCTAGTTCTTCGGCTTGATAGTCGTCAGGGAAAGTCACTTCAACCTCTTTCTCATCTCCGGCCTTTAATCCTGTAAGTTGCTCCTCAAACCCGGGAATAAAGGTGTTGGAACCAAGCAGCAACTGGTAATCCTCTCCCTTGCCCCCGTCAAAGGGTACTCCATCCATAAAGCCCTCAAAATCTATGAGCAGAGTATCTCCCATCTCGCTGGGGTCGCTTTTGTCTACCACTTGAGCGTAAGATGAGCGCATTTCATCTATTCTTTTCTCAACCATTTCATCGCTAACTGGGAAATCAGGCACCTTGATTTCCAGGCCTTCTGTTGGACCCAAAACCACCTCTGGTTCAACAGCCACGGTAGCCTTTATCACAAATGGTTGTTCATCATTATCAATAGTCTCCAGGTCAAAATCGAATGCCGGCTGCCCCATAACCTTTATTTCCAAAGCTTTTACGGCTTCATCATATACCTGAGGAATAATATGCTCCAAAGCATCCTCATACAGAACTTCTTTGCCATAATATGCTTCTAACAACGGACGAGGCACTTTGCCCTTTCTGAATCCAGGTACGGTCACTTTTTTAACCACTGTACGATAGGCAAACTGCATGCCTTCCTCCAGCTTGTCTGCACCTACCTCTATCTCCAGAAAAGCTTCGCCATTATCGATTTTTGATACCCTCGCGTTCATCTACGCTTCCTCCTAACCTCATTTAAAGTTCTTCTATGATTAATGCAATCATTGACATCCTGAAATCGGCCTACAAAGCTCTTTAAAGAATTTACCCTACTTTCATAAAAAATACAACACCCCGGCAGTTGCCGAGGCCCATTTTTTTATGGAGCGGAAGACGAGATTCGAACTCGCGACCCTCGCCTTGGCAAGGCGATGCTCTACCACTGAGCCACTTCCGCCCGCAATTTCCTTCTTGTAATAGAATAAATAATACTCCCACTAAAAGTCAAGTCTTACAGCAGAAAGAATTAGATTTTTTTCGGAAGCTATTAGTTCCAGTAGTTTCAGCGCCTTCTATAATCGCTCCTTAAGCAGAAATAGGGCTGAGGCCGGATCTCCCGGCCCCAGCCATACAGTGCTTATGGGGTGAGCTTGGAGGATCAGGAGTCATTCATGATGCGCTTAAACATATCTGAAGATTCGTATCCACAATTAGGCGAAACCTTTTGCATTTCTTTAAGGGCGGCAACGGCCTTTTCACTCTGACCGGTAATATGGTAAACCACCCCCAGATAAAACAAACTGTCATCATGGTAATTGGTACCCGGAAACTGCTCCAAATACTGAAGGTAGTACTGCTCTGCTGCATCATAGTCCTTTTGTAGATAACAAGACCGTGCTAAATAATACAAGGCTTCCCGATTTAAATAACTATCCGATTGCATAGCCACTACAACCCTTAGATTGTTTTCTGCCTGCTTAAAATTGCCCTCCCTATATGCCTGGAAACCTTCACGGTAATAGGTGCTTTCCTGTTCTGAATCGTATTCTGCCCCTCCTTGACTGTTTTCGCTGGACAGAAGTCCCTCAGAAAACACTGGAATTTCATCACTTACCAAGTCAGGAGGACTTCCGGTACTGCTGCTTTGATTCGGAGCTGCAGGCAAGGTTTTATTACTACTGGGCAATTCCGGCCCACCGGTGAATTTGATTACCAGCAAAAGGCAGACCGCAAGCAATAGAGCTCCGGCCAGGGGCAGCCCTGGTAAAGCACTTGCTTTTCTATTACTTCCCGCTTTCTCTTGAACCACGGGTGCCGTCACCGGCTCCGGTGCTGGCTGGGTTTCTGCCAGCATCTGCAAATAGTGGACTAGAGTTGCATTACCACGATCCCTACCCAAACCTTTTTGCCAAACCAGGCGGGCTTGTTCGAATTCAGATTGAGCCATATAACACAAACCTAAAAACTGGTACACACTTACAAAACCATCGTTTTCTTCCATTAAATCCCGGAGGATTCTTAAAGCCAATTCATAGTTTTTCTGCTCAATATTATACAAGGCTTGCTTATAACGTTTTAACCAGGATTGAAAAGAGGGAGTTCTATAGCGGCCCAGCTTGGACTTAGCCTCCTGGTTGGCTGGATTAAGCCTTAAAATTTCGTCCCAGCAGGCTTTAGCCCGGTCAAATTCGCCAAGATAATAGTAGCAATCAGATAGCAGATTAATCAACGCAATATTGTCGGGATCATAACCCACCATTTCTAGCAGAATCTCCAAGGCCCCGCTTAAATTCTGCTCCTGTATGTAGTCCAGAGCAGATTGCCAGGAAATACTTGACTTGGCCTCATTATCCATATATATCACACCCTTGAAGTATATTTTCAATTAATTCACTTCAACATTCACCCTCATATCTCCTTCCATTTTTTGTCATTTTTTTCTTGCTTTTTTCCCAATAATACGGGCTTATAAGCCACTATAATTACTAAATCGCCCAACGCCCTTGTCTATTTTTTAACTTTCATGGCAAGCAGCTTTTGAGACATTTTCAAAGCTTTTCCCAGCCAAATACAAATTCCCCCCGCTATTAATGAATTGACATTTGGCCACTACAGATGGTATTATGATACAGTTCGGGGCGTGGCGCAGCTTGGTAGCGCGTCTGATTTGGGATCAGAAGGCCGCAGGTTCAAATCCTGTCGCCCCGACCATTTGAAAGTAATTAACCACGGGATTTCCCGTGGTTAACTATTTTCTGTCCATTAGCCCCAAATGGATTTCAGGGGACAGTTCGTGGACATTTTTTAAGCTTTATTAAGTTCCAATTTTGCTCTGTCTTATGTTTTATTGTTGATGCCCCGCCTTAGCCAATTGGACGCTTGAGGCCCGGGAGAAAGAACAGATTACTAACTTAACTGCCGGTATTAGCTATCTGAGTAAATCACTAGAAGCGATAAGCCGCTGGATCTCGTTTACTCCTTCATAGATCTCGGTTAGCTTGGCGTCACGGAAGATGCGTTCCACGGGGAACTCGGTGGTATAACTGTATGCTCCCAAAACCTGCATAGCTTTGCTGGCTACCCGGTGCACGGCTTCGGAAGTAAAAAGTCTGGTTCTGGCGGCATCAGCTGCCAGTTCTTTCCCTTCAGAGGCCTTAAAGGCAGTGGCCAATACAATCTGCTGGGCCACCATTACATCGGTAGCCATGTCACCAATTAAAGACTGAATGGTTTGAAAATAGGAAATGGGTTTTCCGCGCTGTACCCGGATCTTTGAGTAATCTACCGCTGCCTCCAGGGCTGCTTGGGCCATGCCCACTGCCTGGGCGCAGACCGATAGTTTGCCGATCTGGGTTGAACCCAGCAATACCTGGTAACCTTTGCCCCGCATGGCTTCACCACCGATGGTGTTTTCATAGGGTACCCTTACCTGGTCCAATATCACATCGGATACTTCCAGTCCGTGCATACCCATCTTATCGTAAATCCGGGGGGTGGAATAACCCTTAATGCCTTTGGGTAGGATGATATTGGTGCACTTGCCGCCCATTTCTACGTCTTTGCAGAATATGGTCATCAATCCAGGCATGGTGGCATTGCTTATGAACCTCTTTTCTCCATTAATTACCCACTCATCCCCCTCCCTGACACAGGTGGTCCTTAGAGCATTGGGATCGGATCCAGTGGAGGCTTCGGTAAAGGCAAAACTGGCAATTCCCTCACCATGAAGCAACTCGGGCAAGAATTTCAATTTCTGCTCTTCGCTGGCGAACTTGGATATATTCGCACCCACCATGCCATTCACCGAAATGGTGCAGGCGGTTGAACAATATACCCTGGCCATCTCAATTTGCATAATAACATATTCTACATAGCTGTTTCCCGTGCCGCCGTATTTCTCCGGGTATTGGATAGCACACCAACCCAAATCTTTAATCTTTTTAATGAGATCCCGGGGAGTCCTCTTTTCTGTTTCCATCCATTTTACCAGAGGAGCAATCTCTTTTTCGGAAAATTTCCGCACCGCTTCTTTCAACATTAGCTGTTCATCAGTATAATTGAAATCCATTAATCAATCCCTCCCTTTATAGTGTTCCTCTACCCCCGAGACTAATTACGCAGCTAATGTTAAACGCAACCGGCAGAAATAGTTTTGGATGTAAAGAATATTCAATCCAGCTTTTTGCTTCATCTCCTGGCTTGAATTGTTAGCCTGGGGCAGAACCCCAAGTGCAGCTTACAGCTTTCTTGCTTTAGTAGATACTCCCTCCTTATCAACCGATAAAACCTTCAAGCTTGGTGATGAACAACAGACTTTTACCGATTACCCGCATTTCATGGGAAAAAGCAGTTGAATCTCGTCATTTCCAGTGTTTTGTAATATTTTTAATTATAAGATATTTTTCAATATTATGGTACCATATGGATATTACACGGAAGTTTTCTGAATAATTGTTTGAATACCGTGTTCTGGGCTGTAGCCGGATATGCCCAATCTATACAGCTCCTTGGTACAGCTATCAACGTTGCATATATTTCACCAATGCCTCTAGAATTTATGCTGGACAAGGCCTAATCGACCGTAGTACACAAGAATAATTTCTTGCAGACATTAAAAAGGCTTGCTACGCCTTACCAATAAGCGGCATTTCTATTAAAAAGTTTGGGCATAAGCCCTCTGTATAGCAGTCAAGGTGGCTGAACCTACCATACCATCAACCATTAGGGATTGCTCTTGTTGAAAATTCCGTACCGCCTGTTCAGTGTAGGGTCCATATTCACCATCCAGTTTAGCCCGATAGAACCTAAGTTTCTTCAGCATTTTCTGTATCTCCTGAACATCACTGCCCTGATCCCCAATTTTTAAGGTACGCCTATTATAAGCTTTACCTATAATGGTCACCGGAGTTCCCACTGGAGTTCGCTCATATACCTCAATAACATCTGTATTGTACATGCGTACACAGCCATGGCTCACTGCCTTCCCAATGGATTTGGGATTATTGGTGCCATGAATGCCATAACCACCCCAGGGTATACTCAAACGCATCCACCGGACCCCAAAAGCTCCTCCCGGGTTTAATGCTTTACTGACTATGCTCCAGTTGCCCAAAGGGGTAGGTAGACTAGGACGTCCTACCGCTACCGGATATGTTTTCATAAACTGTGGGGCGGCATAAATCAGAACTCTTCTATCAATATCAATCATAATTTCAGGAGAAGTAAGTGCCGGCTCCGCCTTGAAATGCTCGAAGGCATTCCTATTCAAAGCTAGCCAGGTAATCGGACCTACCACCCCATCATCTTTTAACCCCAGGGCTTGCTGAAAACTCTTGACTGCCCTCTGGGTAGCCAAGGTATATCTTCCATCTGCTTGACCTTGATAGTATCCCAGTTCCTCTAACCTTAGTTGAAGCTCCAGGATGTCGGGTCCGTGCATCATGTTTTTTTCTGCTTTTAACAATCTACTGGACCAGGCCATATTAGTTCTCCTTTCTATTCATCCCTATGACTAAGGGGACGGCAACAGCTGCCTAATTTGCTAAAGAAGGGCGGGAATCAATTGGTCTAAGCCGCAGGAATATGCTTGGGAAGAAATTATTTTTTCTATCCCCTCCCCCCTTGACCCTAAATTAATCCTTCATCTACATAGAGGTATTTCTCATTAATTCATATTGGAAATTACCTAAAAAAATGATTAGGGCGGAATTTATTTTAATATTCCAAGCTTAGCCGCTCTTTCCGGCTCTGATGCAAGCAATCCATTCTTTCCCGGTAGCTATTTGCCATCCCAGTTCTCAGCCCAAGCAGGATTACCTCAAAGGCTTAAAGAAAACCATAATCATAAAGGAATGATGGTTAGGGGAGAAATTCAATGAAGGCAAAGAATCTTTATAGTCCGGGCAAGATCCATTTATATGATGGTAAAATAATACCCACTGATGTCCTTATGGTAAATGAAACGAAATTGGCTGTTTACTTAAACCAATCCTATATTACTACACTTTCGGCTTCTCCCGGAGCCGAGCGGGAACTGGCTGTGGGCTACCTGCTCAGCGAAGGAATAATCGGAGTTAATAGCCAGCTGGTATCCCTTGAGTATTCTCCAGGCCAGGTTTATTTAATTACCTGCGAACCTTCGCCGGAAGTAAACGGGACTGAAGGGGTAGCTTTGAATCCAAGGAAGACACCCCATTCAATTGATCCGGAGGGGAAAGTAGTATTTCAGGCTGAGCATCTATTAAATCTTATCCGTAAATTGGAACAGCAGTCCCATGCATTTAAGCTTACCGGCGGGGTACACAGTGCTGCTCTGGCCGACAACAACGATATCATGATTCAACATGAGGACATCGGCCGTCATAATGCAGTGGACAAAGTGGTAGGCCATGCTTATCTGCAAAATATACCTTTAAGAGACAAATGCCTGGTTTTGAGCGGAAGAGTAACTCATGAAATAATAAGCAAGGTAGTGTCCAATGGAATCCCTTTGCTGCTATCCCGTTCTGCTCCCACTCTGGAATCGGTTCAATGGGCAGAGAGGATGGGAATCAGCGTAGTGGGATTTGCTCGGGGCCGCCGCTTCAATATTTACTGTCACCCGCAGCGGATTGTAATATGAAGACAGCTTCGAATTAATGGTAATCATTGCAAGAATAATTGTTTATAGTTATCCCAGGATATAAAAAATATTTATCATTTTGGCAGGTAACCTTCCAGCTATGTCGAATAACAGTATATGAAGGGAATAAGAATATTTTCTCCGAGCTTTAACCTCTAAAGCCTGAGCTATGATGTTAAGGCCTGTGGGTGGAATCGGAAACGGTTCTGCCTCCCGTGTTTGGAAAGGAGTACAGATTAGCTGGCAGCATGCCGATAAAACGCAAATGCTGGCTATGAATTGCAGTCAGCAAGGCCTCCTGTTCAACAGGAGGCCTTTATTAGTCTATGCTGGATGTTTGTCACAGCATAGACTGCCAATAGAATTGAATACTTTTTCAAAAGCTTTGCTCCAAAGCTACTTCACCTAAAACTACGGTCAAGGTGACTTAGCCGATACGGTTAAACACCGGTACGGTAAATCTGGAAACGGGTTTGCCTCCCTTACTTGGAAAGGAGTCATAGGCCTGTGAAATGATTGCGTTAATATTGCTGCAACCGTTATGGTTGTGGATTAATGTCTGGTACCGTAATTGCTCACAGGCAGGGGGGAGCGCGCATTTGATTAAGAAAGCTGTGATTTTGGTATATCGAAGGCCATCCTCCTAATATAGGGGGGTTTTTTTATGCCTAATCATTGTATCTTTGGAAAGGAGTGAATGTTGGTGGAGATGGTGAATCTATACATCAATGGGAAGGAGGTAGCAGCTCCAACGGGAAGTACCATTATGCAGGCGGCTGATCTGGCTGGGATAGAAATACCCCGTCTTTGTTATGATCCGGATTTGAGCGCCCTGGGTGCCTGCCGTTTGTGTGTGGTAGAAGTAAAAGGCAATCGACTTCTGCCCGCCTCATGTGTGACTCCGGTTATGTCCGGCATGGAAGTTTTTACCGAATCGCCGGCAGTAATCGAAGCACGTCGCACTATATTGGAGCTTCTGGTCGCTAATCATCCACTGGATTGCATGACCTGTGACAAACTGGGCGCCTGCAAACTGGCGGATTATTGTTACCATTATGGGGTGAAGGAGAGCCCCTTTGCTGGTGGCGAAAAACACCAGTATAAGTGTGATGACAGCAATCCTTTTATCATCCGGGACCTGAACAAATGTATTCTATGTGGAGCTTGCGTTAGAGCCTGTGAAGAAATGACCGGTCAGGACAACCTCTCCTATCTATATAGGGGATTCCATCGCAAAGCTACCACTGCCGGGGATGTAGACTATGCCCAATCGGATTGCGTCTTTTGCGGACAGTGCGTAGCCCTCTGTCCTACTGGGGCTCTTACAGAAAAAACCATGGCTGGCCAGGGTCGCCGTTGGGAAATCGAACGGGTCCGGACTACTTGTCCCTTCTGCGGTACTGGTTGTAATTTTGACCTGGCGGTTAAAGATGGTAAGGTAATAGGAGTGCTGTCTAATCCCGACAGTCCCGTCAACGGCCGCAGTCTCTGTGTTAAAGGGCGTTTTGGCTGGGATTTTATATACAACGAAAAGCGCCTCACAACTCCCTTGATCAAGAAAAATGGACAGTTTGAAGCAGCCAGTTGGGATGAAGCTTTTGACCTTATAGCCCAGAAATTCAATGCTATTAAAGATGAATACGGCCCTGACAGTTTCGCAGCCCTGAGTTCAGCCCGTTGTACCAATGAAGAAAACTATCTGGTGCAAAAGTTTACCCGGGCTTATATGGGTACCAACAACGTAGACCATTGTGCCCGCACCTGACATGCGCCTACCGTGGCCGGTCTGGCCACCACTTTTGGTAGCGGTGCAATGACTAATCCCATAAATGATATTAGCAATGAAGCAGAATTAATGCTCTTGATTGGCACCAATACCACAGAAGCCCATCCGGTTATTGGCTATAAGATGCGTCAGGCAGCTCGCAAGGGTTGCAAAATGATCGTCTGCGATCCGCGTCGCATTGACCTGGTAGATGATGCCGATTACTGGATTAGACATAATCCGGGTACCGATATCCCTCTTTTAAACGGAATGATGCATATCATTATCAAGGAAGGGCTGGAAGATAAGGAGTTTGTTGCCGAGCGTACAGAAAATTATGAAGCCCTTAAAGCAACGGTAGAAGCCTACAATCCCGAATACGTGGCAGAGCTAACCGGTATCAGCGTAGATGATCTATATACCGTAGCCCGCCTATACGCCACTACTGATAAGGCCATGATATTCTATACCCTGGGTATAACTGAACATATCTGCGGTACTCGCAATGTTATGAGCATTGCCAACCTGGCTATGCTTACCGGACATGTAGGCCGTCCTGGTACCGGAGTATGTCCTATCCGTGGCCAGAACAACGTACAGGGAGCCTGCGATATGGGTGCCTTGCCTAACGTATTCCCGGCCTATCAGGCGGTTAATAATGATGAAATCAGGAGCAAGTTTGAGCAGGCTTGGGGGGTCTCCCTGCCCGCCAATATAGGGTTAAAGATACCAGAGATGTTTGAAGCCGCTCATGCAGGTAAAGTAAAGGCCATGTATATTCTGGGTGAAAACCCGGTTTTAACTGATCCCAATGCCAATCATATCAAAGAGGCCTTGGAAAACCTTGATTTCCTGGTGGTACAGGAACTATTCCTAACCGAAACGGCAGAATTTGCTGATGTAATACTTCCTGCAGCCAGTTTTTCTGAATGCGACGGGACCTTTACCAGCACCGAACGCAGGGTACAGCGGGTGCGCAAGGCCATCGAACCCCTACCTGGCCAGGCTAATTGGCAGACCATCTGTCAAATGTCAACCCGCCTGGGCTATACCATGCAATACGACCATCCCGGGCAGATCTGGGATGAAATGGCAGCCCTGTCTCCTTCGATGGCTGGTATCAACTATGAGCGCATAGATCAAGTTGGTCTGCACTGGCCCTGCCCCAGCACAGATCACCCGGGTACCCCCTTCTTGCATGCCGGCAAGTTTACCCGGGGTCTGGGAATTTTCCAACCCTCGGATCATATACCACCAGGTGAAATGCCGGATGAAGAATACCCCTTCCTCCTTTCCACTGGGCGCATTCTTTACCATTACAATGTTACCACCCCCTATTCCAAGGGCATCAACAGTATGTGGGATCGGGAACAAGCTGAAGTCAATCCCCTGGACGCAGAGAAGCTGGAACTGGAAACCGGCAGTCGGGTAATAGTAACCTCGCGACGGGGTCAGGTAAGCAGTGAAGTTAAAGTAAGTGATCGGGTAATGCCGGGCATGATTTGGATGTCATTCCATCATACCGCCACCCCCACCAATGAATTGACCAGCCATCACCTGGATCCCATCACTGGAACTGGAGAATACAAGGTCTGTGCAGTGAGAATAGAAAAGATCGAATAGAAAAAACATCGGTAGAGTGGAGGGGAATTAATAATGGCAGACTATAAGGAAATTGTCAGTAAATACAAGGATATACCCGGAGGGCTTATTGAAGCTTACCATGCTCTGCAAAAAGAGTATAACTATATACCGGAGGAAGCAATTGAAGTCGCAGCCCAGGTATTTGGCATACCCAAAGCTAAGGCCTATGGAGTAGCTAGCTTTTACTCCTACTTCAAGATAGGTAAACGGGGCCAATATATAATCCGGATGTGCGAAAGCGCCCCCTGTCATGTGGCGGGAGCCGATCAGGTACTTAAGACCCTGGAATCCTGTCTAGGCATAAAGGCCGGGGAAACCACCGCTGATGGCAAATTCACCCTGGAATTGACCGAATGCGTAGGACAATGCCAGGCCACACCGGTAATTACCATCAACAGCAAGCCCTATGGTGATTTATATCCGGAAAAAATAAGTGCCATTTTAGGCGAGTGCAAGTAAAAGAATGGGAAAGGAGGGAAAATAATGGCCGAGGAAATGCGCATCCTGATGCGCAATTATGGTAAAATCGATCCTTTAAATATTGATGATTATCTTAATGCCGGCGGTTATAAGAGTTTGGAGAAAGCACGTTCCATGAGTCAAAAAGACTTGATCGAAGAGGTCAGAAAATCAGGTCTCAGAGGCCGGGGCGGAGCAGGCTTTAATACAGGTATGAAATGGAATTTCTCTTATTCCGCTGTTGCTGACCAGAAATATGTAATCTGTAATGCTGACGAAGGAGAACCTGGTACTTACAAAGATCGTTTAATAATGGAGAATGACCCTCAGAGTGTTTTGGAAGGCATGGCCATTTGCGGATACGCTATTGGCTCCAATCAAGGTTATATCTACTGTCGGGGTGAATATCCTTATGTAGTGGAAATACTTAATACCGCTATCCAGCAGGCTAAAGAGAAGGGCGTACTGGGGGATTTCAACATTGAAGTCCGTATGGGTGCCGGAGCTTATGTATGTGGAGAAGAGAGTGCTCTTATTGAATCCATTGAAGGACATAGGGGAGAACCACGTTTCAAACCCCCATTTCCACCGGTAATAGGTTTGTGGGGTAAACCCACCATTGTCAACAATGTGGAAACCTTTGCCAATATTCCGGTCATACTGGAAAAAGGCGCGGATTGGTATGCTGGTATAGGAAGCAAGTCTTATCCCGGTACCAAGCTGATGACCCTGACTGGTGATATAGTCAAGCGCACTTTTATTGAAGTACCTACTGATATTACCATCCGTCAGCTTATTTATGATTTTGGGGGCGGAATCCCTGAGGGCAAAAAGTTTAAAGCAGTACAGATAGGCGGTACTTCAGGAGGCTTTATACCGGAAACCCTGCTGGATACCCTTATTGACTTTGATTCCATGGCCGCTATTGGTGCTACCCTGGGATCAGGAGCAGTATTTGTCATGGATGAAACCCGGGATATTGTTGATGTTACCAATCGCATCACCAAGTTTTTCGAACATGAATCCTGTGGAAAGTGTTCACCCTGTCGCGAAGGTACCAAAAGAATGCACGAAATTGTGGATAAAATCAATAATGGACTGGGCTCTGCCACCGACCTGGACTTGCTTGGCCGGTTGGGGACCGTAATGAGCAAAGCTTGCCTCTGTGGTCTGGGTCAGGCAGCTCCCAGCCCTGTACTTACTACTTTACAGCATTTTCGTTCCGAGTACAGCAATAAACTATAAGACCGTTTATTAAGGGTAAGATGCAGTAGCACTTCCTCCTTAAATAAACCTCACACCCTGAATAAGCTGGGCACTGCCCAGCTTATTCTTTTCAAGTACGTGATTTTGGAATAATTCCCTTGAAAGTAGAGTAGACCGCTTTCGCGGTCTACTACTTATATGAGATTATATCTGCTAAAATTAAATCTTTTCTATGCGGGCGGCGGATACCTTGTATTCAGGTATTCCTGCTACCGGATCCAGAACGTCTGAATTGGTCAGTTGATTGGCAGCTGCTTCAGCGAAATGGAAATAGGTGAAAATAACATCTTCACGAATACCATCTATAACCTCGGCTTTGAGATCTATACTGCCCCTGCGGGTGCTTACCCGGACCACTTCTCCGTCCACTATACCCTTAGCCTGGGCCAGAGCAGTGTGGATTTGAATCACGTTTTCCGGCATAAATTCATGCAGCCCTGTGGCTTTCCTGGTCATGGTACCAGTATGGTAATGATATAGACTGCGGCCGGTGCTCAGGATAATCGGGTACTCATCATCAGGTAATTCTGCCGGTTCAATATATTCAATGGCATGGAACAGTCCCAAGCCCCGGTTGAACTTTTCTTTATGCAGAATCGGAGTTCCCGGATGGTCTTCAGTGGGACAGGGCCAGGGCAGACCTTTCCCTTCCAGACGGGCATAAGTCATACCTGCATAGGAGGGAGTTAAGGTCCTTATTTCTTCGAATATCTCTTCCGGTGAATTATAGGACATGGGATATCCTAAACGGGTAGAAAGATCACAAATGATCTCCCAATCCTGTCTGGCATCTCCAATATTACTGATAGCTTTACGTACTCTTTGCACCCTTCTTTCGGTATTGGTAAAGGTCCCGTCTTTTTCAGCAAAGCTTACCCCAGGCAGAACTATATCTGCTTTTTTAGCGGTTTCAGTAAGGAAGATATCCTGAACCAGGAGGAAATCCAGCCTATCCAGGGCTTCTTCCACATGGTGCAGATCCGGGTCACTGACCATGGGGTTCTCCCCGATCACTATCATTCCTTTGATTTCGCCTTCATGGGCCTTATTGATGGCCTTGGTCAGAGTGAGACCATTGCTACCTGACAGTTCAACTCCCCAGGCTTTTTCAAATTTAGCCCGGGCTTCATCATTGGTAACGGCCTGATAAGCGGTAAACACTACCGGTAGTGCTCCCATATCACAAGCCCCTTGCACATTGTTCTGGCCCCGCAGCGGGTTTACCCCGGCCCCCGGTTTACCCAGGTTGCCGGTTAAGAGAGCCAGATTACAGCAACTCTTAACATTGTCGGTTCCAGTACTGTGCTGGGTCAGACCCATGGCATAACATACGGCTGCAGCTTCTGACTCGGCATATAAACGAGCTGCCTTTCTAATGTCTTCAGCATCTACTCCGCATATTTCAGCCACTACTTCGGGGGTATATTTGGCTACCACTTCAGCCATAGCCTCGTATCCCTCGGTCCGATTTTCTATAAATTCACGGTCAGCCAGACCTTCATTGATTATCACATTCATCATTCCATTAAAGAGAGCTACGTCGGTTCCTGGTTGGAAAGGTAGATAAACATCAGCCAGTTCAGCCAGTTCGATTCTACGCGGGTCAGCTACAATCAGCTTGGCTCCATTTTTTAATACGTTCTGCCGAATTTTGTAGCCGATGACGGGATGGTTTTCCGTAGTGTTGGTTCCTATCAGGAAAATGCACTTGGAATCATTTTCCAGTTCATTGATGGAATTGGTCATTGCACCACTTCCGAATGCTGCCCCCAGACCGGCGACAGTAACGGAGTGTCAGAGACGGGCGCAATGGTCCACATTATTGGAACCTATTGCTGCTCTCATAAGTTTCTGGGCCAGATAATTTTCTTCGTTGGTAATCCGAGCGGAGGAGAACATGGCTAAGGAGTCCGGGCCATACCCTTCCTTTATTCCCTTGATTTTCTGGGCTGCCAGATTCAGGGCTTCATCCCAGGAAGCTTCCCGGAATTCACCATTTTCTTTGATCAAAGGAGTGGTAAGCCTTTCCGGGGAGTTTATAAAATCCCAGCCAAACCGGCCTTTGACACAGAGGGCACCCCGGTTAACCGGGCTCCATTCCGGATCACGATTGGAAGTAACACCGACTACTTTGTCGTTTTTCACATTCAGCTCCAGGGTACAGCCGGTACCGCAATAAGTACAGGTGGTCAACACCTTTTCGTTCTGCGCCGGTTTTCCTTTGCCAGCTGCTATCTTGCTGCTCAATGCTCCAACCGGGCAAACCATTATGCACTGCCCGCAGAATACACAGGGAGAATCAGCCAATTCTCCATCAAAGGAAGTAGCAATCTTGGCATGGTGCCCCCGGTCCATGACGTTGATGGCCCGGGCTCCCGTGATCTCGTCACAAGCTCTTACGCAACGGGTGCACATTACGCATTTGTCGTAATCTCTTTCTATAAAAGGATTGGAATCGTCCTTGAATAAACTATGCACCTTTCCTACAAAGCGAGATTCGGTAACCCCATAACGGTAGCAGTAATCCTGCAGATTACATTCTCCATCTTTCTCACAGGTGTGACAGGTAAGTTTGTGACGGGCCAGCATCAGTTCCAAGACTACTTTGCGGGCTTCTATGACATCCGGGCTTTCGGTTTCGATAACCATGCCATTCTGGGCGGGAGTCACACAGCTGGCTACCAGATTGCGCCATCCCTTGGGTTGTACCACACACATCCGGCAGGAACCCGCCAATTTCAAATCAGGGTCAAAACAAAAGGTAGGTATATCAGCACCCGCCTGACGGCAGGCATCTATCAGCATAGTACCTTGAGGCACCACTACTTCTTTACCATCTATAGTTAATTTGATATCCAATTCGTCTCCCTCCCTTCCTACACCAATTTTCTCAAGTATTCATATTCAAAGTGGGTCAGAGTTGAAGTGATAGGAATCGGAGCTGCCTGACCCAGTCCGCACAATGAGGCTTTCATCATTACCCGGGCCAACAGCTTAAGGTTTTCGATATCCTGCAAACTTCCTCTCCCATTATTGATTTTTTCCATGATCTCCTTACAGCGGAAGGTACCTTCCCTACAGGGAGTGCACTGACCGCAGGATTCATGTTCGAAAAACTTGGCAATACGGTTGACAATATCCACTATGTCCCGCGTTTCATCCATGACGAACACTGCTCCAGAGCCTAATGCAGCTCCAATAGCACTCATGGAATCGAAATCTATGGGTGTATCCAGGTTCTGGGGGGGTATAAAGGCTCCCGAAGTACCGCCCACCTGTACAGCTTTCAGCTTCTTGCCGCCTTTGACTCCGCCGCCCAGTTCATATATTACATCTCTGAGCAGGTAGTCAGTGGGCACTTCAAAATAAGTGGCGTTTTCTATGTCACCAGTTAAGGTAAGCACCTTGGTTCCAGGATAACTCTTGGCACCGATGCCGGCAAACCATTCTGCACCATTGGTGAGAATATAAGGTAAACAGGCAAAGGTTTCTACGTTGTTAACTACCGTAGGCATACGCCATAATCCTTCTACACCTGGAAACGGGGGCTTAAATCTTGGCTCTCCACGGTGCCCTTCTATGGACTCAATAAGAGCAGTTTCTTCGCCGCATACATAGGCACCTGCTCCCATTCGTACCTCTATATCGAATTCTCCTAAGGCACCTGATTCTTTTGCATTCCCAATCGCATTCTTTAAGAGTTCCACTACGAAGGGATATTCTCCTCTACAATATATATATCCCTGCTTGGAACCGATTGCATACCCGCAAATAGCCATTCCTTCCAGAAGGGCTTGGGCATTTTTCTGACATATTATTCTATCTTTATAAGTTCCTGGCTCCCCTTCATCCAGATTACATACCACATATTTGGTTTCAGGATACTGGGGTACAAAACTCCATTTCATGCCGGCATTAAATCCTGCTCCACCCCGGCCTCTAAGTCCGGATTTTTTCACTTCTTCAATTAAATCCTTGGGATTCATACTGCGTGCTTTTTCCAAACCTTTGTATCCGCCGACTTTTATATAGTCGGAAGCCTTTTCAGGATTAATTTTATCGGCATATTCCAGTAAAACACGATATTCTTGGGCCACAACCTTCCCTCCCTTCTATGCTTATTTGAATTTAGCCAGTATTTCAGGTACCATTTCCGGTTTAACCCCAAAAATAGGCTCACTATTAATGGTTACTACCGGGGTAGCCTGACATTGACCTACACATTCAGTTAATTCCAGAGTAAACTTGCCATCACTTGTAGTTTCTCCTACCTTAATGCCCAAATGGGCTTCCAGGGTTTTGAGTACTTCATCAGCTCCAGCTACATGACAGGGAGCGCTTTCACACATACGAATGATGTATTTGCCTCTTTTTTCCACCGAGAGATAAGAATAAAAGGTGGCTACCCCAAAGGCTTGAGCTTCCGATACTTTAAATGCCCGGGCGGCTTCCTTGAGAGCCTCTTGTGGTATATAGTTGTATTCTTTCTGAATGGCATGATAGGCTTCTATAATACCGCCGGGTTTGTCTTTACAGCTAGCAATGATATCCATATAATTGGCCACTTCACACCCTCCTTTCCATATTTCTACTTACTGCCCAAAGAACCTCATTGCAGTAAAAAACTAAAAGCACATACCCGCGGCTGATTGGCATTCAAAGCTTTAAACCCCTTGAATAAATCATACCGCGGGTTTTTTATATTCTTGATAATCTTATAATGCCGGAAAGGATTATTGCCTTTAGCCTTTAACCGCTTTCCCAGCTTGAGCGGCAGGAGCCGATTTTTTCATATAAACGAAATAGTAAATACCGCCCACAAACAGAGCACCGCCTACAATATTCCCTAAAGTAGCAGGAATCAAATTGGCGGTGAAAAAGTTACCATAGCTGAAAAACGATGTTACTTCTGCGACTGACATGCCAAATTGAGTTGCAACCAGCTCAGGGGCTGCATTAGCAATGGTGATTCCCATGGGGATGAAAAACATGTTGGCAACACAGTGCTCGAATCCACTGGCAACGAAGCCCATGATGGGGAAGAATATAGCAAATATTTTGCCGACAATATCTTTGGCTGCAAAAGCCATCCACACAGCCAGACAAACCAGCCAGTTACAGCAGATAGCCCGGCAGAAACAAGCTCCCCAGGTCAAGGACATTTTGGCTTGAGCAATTCCCAAAGCTTTTATACCATGAGCAGCTAATCCTGATTCAGAACCCCAAAATCCTCCATAAAAAATGATATAAACTAATAAAACAGAACCTACAAAGTTTGCAGTCCACACTACAACCCAGTTATACAATAGTCCGCCCCAACCAGCCTGACCATTCATGGCTGATATAAAGCAAGCCATATTGTTGCCGGTAAAGAGTTCTGAACCGGCAATAACTACCATCATCAGTCCAATAGAAAAGGTTGCACCAAATAGGAATTGACCGCCTGAAGTACCGGCAGCCTCCATAGAACCTATCTTGGTGGCCAGGTTAGCTCCGAAACCGATATAAACCCCGGCCAGTATGCCCAAGATAAAGAGTTTGCTGAATGCCATTTCGGCCTTTACTTTACCGGCATTACAAGCTGCTACAGCTATTTCTGCAGGTGACAAAAAATTCATCCTTATCTTCACTCTCCCCTAATCATAAATTAGTCAGATTATTGCTGAGAAAAGTAACGAAACTCCTACCCTCCTTTCTCCATTCCTGTACCAACCAGCAAAACCTGTCCCGTTAACTAAACTTATTGTATAACATTTGTGAAAAAAATCATCATTTTAGACTTAACTTTTGATATTTCGTTGCATTTCAACATTATTATTATTTTTTTAGCATATCAAGCATCTATTCTTACAGCATGGAGAAGTAAGCTGAGAAGTAAATGCTCAGTTATAAATAATGGTCTACCTATAATTGGCATACCGGTACAAGCTTACTTTTGGTATATCACTTATATTATTCTTTCATATATTTAATAACCTATTTCTCATTTTTGCATAGTCTGTAATATAGGGTGGTAAAGGATTACCATGCCAATGGCTGGCATTATATTTCGTTAACGTAATATTACTTCGAAGTTTAGTCTCTTATTTTGTCGTAAACCACTGCTAAACTATAACAAGCATGGGTGGGAGGATAAATTTGGTGAATTACATCACTTTGGGAAGTCGTATTTTACTGAAAGGTAGTGAGGGTACTGATGTGGAATTGCTGCAGAACCTGCTTCAAGTTCTGCCTGAGCAAATAGGTTCCCGCATATCTGAAGCAGGAATTTTTGGTCCCCAAACCCAGGCAGCTGTAAAAAAATTTCAGCACTACTTTAACTTAAAAGTAGATGGAATAGTAGGAAAAAAGACCTTTTTGTTCCTGGGCATCCCCACTGAAGACTATTTGCCCCCTGGCGCCAATTTATTCGGAACTAGAAAGCTGAAGAAGGGCAGTTATGGTTATGATGTCTGGGTCTTGCAAAACCGCCTGGCCACTACTGCGCAAAAATATGCCGATGCCCTGGGGGCTCCGGCCACCAAATATTTCGATAATAGAACCGAAATGGCGGTAAAAATATTCCAGCGTGACGTGCATCTTGTTGATGATGGGATAGTTGGGCCCCAGACCATATACCAGATATATTACTATGCTGGAATGGGAGGCAGGATTTTACAAAAGGGTTTTTGGGATAGAAGTCAGGGATATGATGTTTATTGGCTCCAGAAAAACCTGCAGATTATGGGATTTTATCCTGGCCCCTTGGACGCATTTTTTGGCCCTCTTACCTGGCAAGGGGTAGTTCACCTGCAAAATTCACTTTCTATTAATAAAGCCGATGGCATAGTGGAGGCAAAAAGCTATTACCATTTAGCTCCCTACTGAATAGGCGCTAAATTATTCTGGCCCTGCCAAACTGGCTTCAGGTAAAGGAAAAGAAACAAAAAAGGTAGTCCCACTGGGGCTGGTTTCCAATTGGATGCTGCCCTGGTGCCTGGCCGCTATACTATAACTAACTGCCAATCCCAAACCATTCCCCTTTTCCTTGGTGGTAAAAAAGGGAACCCCAATTTTATTTATTATATTTTTGGGTATTCCGCTCCCCTGGTCCTTGACCGCTAGAATCACCTGATTATCCTTTCCATAAGTCTTTATTATAACCTTCTTCCCTGGGGCCATGGACTCCAAAGCGTTTCTACTCAGGTTGTATAAGAGCTGGCGAATTTCATTGTGATCCAGCATCAGATCGTCTATCGGGTTAAGCTGAAGCTCCAGTTCCTTGTTCTGGGCTAGTACTTCGGCCCTAATGGAAGGTACTGCGCTTAGAATGATTGCATTCAGGTTGCTGAGCCTTAGGTCTACGTTTTTATGACGAGCCATACTCAAAAACTCAGTAATAATATGATTGGCGCAATCAAGCTCCTCAATCATAAGGTTGAAATATTCATTATAGAGTTCAAACTGAGGCTTGTCTTTTAATAGCTGCAGGAATCCCCGCACACTGGTCATGGGATTGCGCACTTCGTGGCCTATACTGGCGGCCATTTCCCCTATCAGGTTCAGTTGTTCCAGGCGGGCTAGCTCATTCTCCATCTTCTTTTTTTCACTGATATCATTGATAATTAGAATCATGCATTGAGTTCCATCAAAATCCCAAATTTCGGCTGATACCAAAGCCGTTATTTCCCTACCGTTATGAACCCGCATGGTATACTCCTGGTTTTTTACCAAACCAGTCTGTTTGAGCAAGTTTACCAATTCTACCCGGTCTTGGGGATTGACCCATAATTCAAGTTCTTGTGAAGTATGTCCTACGATTTCATCATAGCTTAGACCTAAAGTCTTGCAGGCCTGAAAGTTAACATCAATAAACCTGCCTTCTTCAATAGTGGTTATAGCTATCTCATTGGGACAGGTATTAAGAATTGTCATGTATTTCCTTTCCGACTGCAGCAAGGCCTGCTCCATTCTCTTTCTTTCGGTAATGTCCATAAACGAAACCACTACCGTCTGATTGTCCCCAATAAGTGCCACAGTAAGAAATATGTTTTTTATATGGCCCCAGCGGTCCCGAAGACGAAACTCATAGTTGTTTGGCACTGATTCGCTGTCAACCTGTCTTTGGAAATGGTAATTTATCATCCTATCCAAATCATCTTCATGGATAAACTCAGTCCACTTCATTCTATGTTCGATTTCTTCCCTTGAGTAGCCAGACAGTTTTTCAAACTCGCTGTTAACCAGAACAATACTCATATCGTATTTATATATCATCATGGCGGTACCGGTGTTCTCAAATATAGCCCGGTAATAGGTTTCCGATTCCTTAAGGACTCGTTCTATCTGCCAAACGTCGGATACCGGATGGCCTACTGCCTGTAATTCAACGATGGTACCCTCTTCATTAAAAATTGCCTGAGTATCCCATTCCTGCCAGCTAATACTGCCATCAGGCTTTACCATTCTCCCGGAAAAAGTAAGCTCAGGTTTATCCAGCGGAATACTGCTGAGCAGTGAAATAATTCCCCCCTGATCTGCTTCATAGACAAAATCCAAAAAGTTGCTTCCCACTACCTCGCCTGGGCTTTTCTGAATAAACCGGCAAAAGGCCTGATTGGCCAGGCTTATTTTACCATCGGTGGAAAAGCATACTACCAAATCACTGGTGGTATTTACCAAGACTTCATAGCGTTTCTGATGCAGGAGAAGCTGTCTCTGCATTCCTAATATCAGGTTTTCAGCTATACACTTGACACGGTTTGTGCTTAAATCTTCTATCAAGGATTGTAAGTCCGGCTCTAGGACCTTCTCCCACCACATATCCAGATCTTTATTATTTTTTTTGACAATTTCCCTTTTTACTAGCATATCTACCTCGAAAAACGCAATACTTGACTGAGCTTGTGATAAGACTCACAATAGCTGGTCTTCTGTATGATTTTGACAGAAGCCCTCGAATAACCTTTGGGAAAAATGACAGTCTTTGTCATATCCGAAGCACTTTTTTCGTTCATTATTCGACTTCAAGCTGGGGGTCAAGGATGTTGCAGGCTGCCCGATATCCTTAGTTAAGATAGTAAGTTGGTAGGGTCTAAGCAGTCAGGGCATACCCATTTGCTTCCATATATCCATAATTAACGTAGTACGTTGGTAGGGGCGACCTGCGGTCGCCTGCCGTAGCCTACAAACCCGTTGTAAGTCTGTAGGGCGACCTGCGGTCACCCCTCCAAACATTGACTGATGGATACAGCGGGTAAATTGAGAAAACCCATGGCCAATCCAGCTGGCGTAAATGACATTATAAGTCATACCAATAGAAAAAAGAGCTTTATCCCTAATATTGTCAAAATATATAAAATATTTTTATTCTGTTGACAAAATACGTGCATTTTCCCAATATTATCAAGGATCTACATGGTAAAATACAGGTACCTTAAAAAATAAGGGTGGATGTATGAAAGATCCGCAAGTAATAGCTACTTCCTTTGGCGACCCTCTGCTTCAGTCAACCCCTAAGGCAGCCGAAGAACTAAAGATTCAACTGGAACTCCTGGCTCAGCTTAACCAGGTAGTAGTTGTATTGGATAATCAGGAACGTATTATTCTATGGAATAAGCAGGCTGAAGATCTATACCAGTACGGCCAGGATGAAGTCATGGGTCGCTACCTGGATGAAATCCAAAAACACGCCTGGATTAAACCGGCTGATGAGGCCAAAGCCCGTCAGGAACTAAATGCTGTAGGCAGCTGGCAGGGCCAAAACCTTCATGTCAACAGGGAGGGTCACCAGTTTCAGGTGCAAATGTCCGTTAGCCTCTTGAAGAATTCTCAGGGCCAAAAACAAGGCATAATTTTTCTTATCCAGAATATCAGTACCTACACCCGAGCCCTGAATGAAATCAAGCTAAGCAATGCCTATTATAGAACTATTCTTGAAGACCAATCGGAAATGATTTGTCGTTTTCTACCTGACTTCACCATCAGCTATGCCAACAAGGCCTGGTGTACTTGCCTGGGTATAGAAGCAGATTCGGCAGTAAACACTAACCTATTGTACTACCTGACAGCTGATTATGCTATCACCCTGCAGGAAAATCTGAAGTTGCTTGCTCCTGAAAATCCGGTGGCAGTACAGGAGCAATTCATGCTGCTAAAGGATGAAGATACTAAATGGATCGAGTGGACTTATCGGGCTATCTTCAATGCTAATGGATTATTGCTGGAGTATCAATCCATTGGACGCGATGTAACTTTACGTAAACAAGTGGAAAAGGCTTTGGAACAAAGTGAAAGAAAATATCGTTCTCTATTCAATACCATGCATGAAGGTTTTGCCCTACTTGAGATAATCTATAATGAAGACGGTGAAGCCTATGATTTTCGTTACCTGGATGTTAATCCGGCCTTTGAAAGGATTTATGGACTGACCCGACATCAAGTAGTGGGTAAGACCGGGTATGATATCTTGCTCCCGGAAGAGGTTAAATTTCGTATCCAGGTATATGGGCAGGTAGCCCGGACCGGCAAACCTGCCTATTTTCAAAAATTGGTCACCGGCATTGATAAATATTTCGAAGTCATCGCCTTTCGCCCTGGTCCTGGGCAATGTGCCGCCTTATTCATTGACATCACCGAACGCCAACAGGCTAAACAAGCCCTGGTAGAGAGCGAAAACCAGATGTCAAAGATTCTTGATTTCCTCCCCGATGCAACCATAGTGGTGGATAGGGAAGGCCAACTGCTGGTTTGGAATAAAGCTGCCGAAGATATGGCTGGAGTTAAAGCCCAGGATCTGGCTTATCAGGGCAATTTTGCATACGCTCTTCCCTTCTATGGCTATCGCCGACCTCTACTCGTGGATCTGGTACTGCAGCCCAGGGAAGAATGGGAAAAGAATTATTCCTATATCCAAAGAAAGGCCGAGGTTTTAATAGGAGAAAACTTCTGTCCCACTATAGGGGAATCTGGAGCCTTCCTCAGGGCTACCGCAGCTCCCCTCTACGACACCCAGGGTAATATGGTAGGCGCCATAGAATGCATCAGGGATATAACCGAGCGCCAGCAAGCTGAACTGGCCTTAAAGAGCAGTGAGGAAAAATATAGACGTATAGTAGAGACAGCCAATGAAGGTATTTTGATTATCAATGAAGATAATAGCATTCAGTTTGCCAATAACAAGATGGTGGATATGCTAGGCTATGAGATGGATGAACTACTGCAGATGTCTTTGCTGGATTTGCTGGAAGAAAGCGACCGGCCACAAAGTAGTGCCATGCTGGAAAAAATGCGCCATGAAAAACAGACTGAGTTGGATATCAAGCTTAAAAGCAAGGCCGGGAATCCTTTCTGGGGAATATGTTCCATAACCAATATCCATGATCATCAAGGCCAATACACGGGATGCCTGGCTATGATAACGGATATTACAGCCAGAAAGAAACTGGAAGAAGAAATGTTGCAATTGGACCGGCTAAATCTGGTAGGACAGATAGCGGCCGGAATTGGCCACGAAATAAGAAATCCTATGACTGCAGTTCGAGGGTATCTCCAATTTCTGATTAGCGAAGATGCCTTTAAACCGTACCGGGAAACCTTTGAATTGATGATTGAAGAAATTGACCGGGGAAACTCAATAATAACCGAATTCCTACTGCTGGCCCGAAATAAGGCGGTAGAACTTAAAATGAGCAATCTCAACCTTATTATTGAAGCCCTCTATCCCTTAATTCAGGTAGATGCGGTATCCTGCGATAAGAATATTAAGTTGGAATTGGGCAAGATTCAGCCCTTGTTACTAGATAAGAAGGAGATCAGGCAACTTATACTCAACCTGGTCCGCAATGGTATGGAAGCAATGGAAGCCGGCGGAACCGTCACTATAAAAACCTATAGTGAAGGCCAGGACATTATTCTGGCAGTTTCCGACCAAGGCAATGGCATAGAAGAGGATATAATATCCCGCCTGGGAACACCCTTTTTTACTACCAAAGATCAGGGCACCGGACTGGGCCTGCCCATATGCTACGGAATAGCCAGCCGTCACAATGCCAATATCAGTATTGAAACCAGTCCTTCGGGCAGCACCTTTCTGGTCCGCTTTACCAGGACGGCTGGCCAATAATAAGCGGGCAATTCCCTGATAGGAGTAAACTATGCGAAATATAGCTTTTCCTAGCTTTTCATCTCACCCAGCTGAGCTTAATTCTCCTCCTCTGCTTCAACCCCATGGGAACCGGTTGGTAATAGTCAATCCTTTAGCACTTGCCCTCAACTCAGAAAAAGCGGATACATCTACCGGCTGTCCTTTGGACTTTCCTACCATCCTGTTTTCTCTTCCACCGGATTGCACCAAAGCAAGTTCGTCCAGAACCCTTATTCCATAGCTAAAGAAGCTCAATCCCCAGTGAGGCATTCCACGGATAAATTTTCCGAAACTTATTACCATTGTTTTCTTTATATACTATAATAAGTATATCAGACTGAAGGAGGATAAATTAATGCTATTGCTCACGAATGGTGACAATAATAAGCCTTATGGCCTACTTCCCCCTGACAGCTCGAGCAGAAAGGCCTTAGATATTTTCCAGCACTTAGGCTGGGGTAGTCATCTCTGTTTATTGTATCAACAAAAAACCGACTTATTGAATCTCCTGGTTCCTTATATACAAGCGGGATTGGAAAATCATGAATATTGCATTTGTATAAGCGCAGAACCTTTATATCTACAGCAGACTCATATAGCCTTATGGAAGGCCATTCCGGAATTTGGGCAGTACTATAAAAAAGGACAAATAGCATTTATAAGCAGCAAAGAATGGCACCTGGGGAAAGGAAAGGTGAGGGTAGATGATCTTGCCCACCGCTGCTTCTCCCGTCTGAATCAGGCCTTAGCCCAAGGATATAACGGCTTGCGCATTAGCACCCATAACACCTGGATGCAAAACAAATACTGGAACAGTTTTCAGGACTATGAAGCATGCCTGGATAATATGATACAGGATTATAAGATGATCACCATGTGTTCCTATAGCCTGGATAAATGTCAGGCCACCCATATCCTGGACTTATGCCGCAATCACCAGTGTACCTATATTTACTCTCCTGAAGGCTGCCAGGCAATTAAGCGGGCTGATATAGATACCACTCCCGACCGTTCCCATGTCAATTCTCCTATTCCAACTCATTATTTCTTGGGCCAAAGGACTGTGGACCCCAACCCCAACCTGCATATACTAAATGAAATGCTCCAAGCCGAAATACGAAGACATAGCCGAACCGAAGAAGCACTACACTTAAGTGATCACCGCTACCGGTCCTTATTCAATACTATAGATGAAGGATTCAGCATATATAAGATATGCCAGTCAAATAACGGGCCTCGGGAATATCAATGCCTTGATGTTAATCCCGCCTTTGCCGCCCTGCTTGGCTATCCGCAGGAGTACTTGATTGGGAAAAAACTGGAACAGGCACTACCGGAATTGTATGAGGAGTTGAACCCATACCTGGACATGGTGGCATCAGCCCGGAAATCAATACATACTGAAGCAGATATAGAAGCCTGGCAGAAGACTATTTCCTTCTGCATTATCTACCTGGAACCTGGTCAAATTGCTATCATCACCCAGGATATCACCGAGCAAAAACAAGCCCAGCAATCTTTACGCCAGTCTGAAGAAAAATTCTACCTGGCCTTCCATTCCAGTCCCAGTATTATGAGCATTACCACCCTGGAAGATTGGGTATACCTGGACGTTAACGAAATGTTCTGTGCCCAGACTGGTTACAGCCGGGAGGAAGTAATAGGGAAAAGCTTTAGAGATATTAATTTGTGGCGCCGCGAAGAAGATCCTAAAGCCATCAAAGACATGATACTGCGAGGCATACCCATCCAAAACTATGAAGTATCCTTCATCACCAAGGATGGGGAATCGCGAGTTGGCCTAATGTCCTCAGAAATAATTAATATAAATGGATGCCCCTGTTTATTGAATTCATTAATTGATATCAGCCAGAGGATTCAACTCCAGGAAGAACTGGCCCGTCTGGATTGCCTGCATCTGATTGGACAAATGGCTGCCAGCATCAGCCATGAGACCAGAAATCCTATGACTACCGTACGCGGTTTTCTGCAGATGCTAAAAACCAAGCCAGAATACGAAAAAGATGAAGAATACTTTAACATCATGATAGAAGAATTAGATCGTGCTGATTCCATTATTTCAGAATTTCTATCCCTGGCTCCCAACATGAAACTACAACTGGAACCCGGTAATATCAACCACATTATTGACAGCCTCAGTGCCCTAATGCAGGCTGATGCCCTGGCTCATGATAAATTCATAGAAATACACTTAGGTGAGATCCCGGATCAGCTGCTGGACCGCAAAGAGATACGTCAGTTGCTCTTGAACCTGGTTCGCAATGCCATTGATGCCATAGGGCCTCAACAAACCGTCAAGATAAGCACCTATACTCAAAATGGTGATATTGTACTGGAAGTAAAAGACCCGGGTTGCGGAATGCCGGCAGAGGTCATGAGTAAACTGGGAACTCCCTTCTTTACTACCAAAGAGCATGGTACCGGCTTGGGACTTTCGGTTTGTTACAGTATTGCTGAAAGGCATAATGCCAAAATAGATATCGACAGTTCTCCTTCCGGAACCACTTTTTTCGTTCGCTTTAAACAATAATCCATCAGGAAGTATATTAGGGGGCAAAGAATAGCTATAATAGTTATAGCCAGGTAGCATACCTTACTATCCTGGACTATTTTTTTAGGTGATATTTATGAATGAAAAAGCTGAACTAAAAATTCAGGGCATGTCCTGTGCTGCCTGTGCTGCTCGCATCGAGAATCGCCTGTCAATGGTAGAGGGGGTGCACTCAGCCCGGGTGAACCTCTTAACTGAAAAAGCGGCTTTGGATTACGATCCGGATCAAATAGATTTGGATACCCTGCTTGAACATATAGAGAAGCTGGGCTTTTCCGCCCAAGCTGAAAGGCAGGAGCATAAAACCCTTCAATTGAATATAAGTGGCATGTCCTGTGCCGCTTGTTCAGCCCGTATCGAAAAAAAACTGCAAAGTATGGATGGTATCGCCAATGCAAGCGTAAACTTGGCCACTAATAGAGCTCAGCTTGCTTATGATCCCACCCGGACCGGCTCTAGAGATATTATTGCCGCCATTGAGGCCCTGGGTTACTCAGCCCAAATCCAAACTGAAGCGACTCCAGACTCAGCTCATCTGGAAACCCAGGAAATCCACAGTCTGCGCCGGGTATTGATAGCATCTGTAATTCTCAGTCTTCCCTTAATAATAGGTATGGTTCTGATGTTGCTGGGTATAGATGCCGGCTGGTTAAACAACGCCTATTTTCAGTGTTTATTGGTTACCCCGGTTCAATTCGGAGTTGGTTATCGTTTTTATAAAAACGCTTTTCTAGCCTTGCGCAGTGGAGGCAGTAATATGGATGTATTGGTAGCTTTAGGTACCACTGCCGCCTATTTTTTCAGCCTTTATAATGTTATTGCGGGTGATCATCACAACCTTTATTTTGAGACCTCGGCTTTCATTATCACCCTGATCCTGGCTGGAAAATATATGGAGGCAGTAGCAAAAGATAAAACTACTGCATCCATTAAAGCCTTAAGTCAATTGCAGGCAAAAACCGCCCGGGTATTAAAGGATGGCCGGGAGATCGATCTGCCCATAGAAGAAGTCCAAACTGATGATATCATACTTATCCGTCCGGGTGAAAAGATACCGGTTGATGGAGTCTTGATAGAAGGTAAGTCAGCAGTAGACGAGTCCATGCTTACCGGAGAAAGCCTGCCGGTAGAAAAGGGACCCGGGGATTTGGTGGTGGGTTCCACCATCAATAAAAGCGGCAGTTTCAAGTTCAAAGCCACCCGCATAGGCCAGGATACGGTTCTAGCTCAGATAATTAAAATGGTAGAAGATGCTCAGGGCTCCAAAGCCCCCATCCAAAAAATTGCTGACCGGGTTTCAGGGGTTTTCGTCCCGGTTATTATCGCTATTGCTATGCTCACCTTTGGCCTGCAGTATTGGTGGGGCGGTGAACTAAGCACTGCCTTTACCTCCTCGGTAGCGGTACTGGTTATTGCCTGCCCCTGTGCCCTGGGCTTGGCTACTCCCACTGCAATTATGGTAGGAACCGGTATTGGGGCTGAACACGGAATCTTCATCAAGGGGGGAGAGTATCTGGAGACCGCCTATAAGATTGATACTCTGGTTCTGGACAAAACCGGTACCATTACTGTAGGTCGGCCTGAGGTTACGGATATCATTAGCCTGGGCCAGCTAAGTGATGAAGATATAATAAGGATAGCGGGCATTGCAGAAAAGAATTCCGAACACCCCTTGGGAGAAGCCGTTTATCGCAAATCCAAAAGCCTTTGGGGTGAACTGCCGGATGCTCAAGACTTTGAGGCTCTGCCCGGATTGGGACTGAAGATAATCTGGGCCGATCAGCAGATTTTACTGGGCAACCGGCTTTTGATGGAAATAAATAAGATTGATCTTTCCCCTGCACTCCCTTTCCTCCAGCACTTGGCCCAAGATGGCAAAACCACCATGCTTCTGGCCATAGATCGGAAATTGCAGGGTATTATCGCCTTGGCTGATACCTTAAGAGAGAACTCCCTGGCCGCTATAAAAGAGATTAAGGATATGGGTATAGAGGTCTATATGTTAACTGGGGACAACCAGCTTACCGCCAGGGCTATAGCTGATCAAGTACAGATCGACCAGGTTATTGCCGAAGTGCTGCCAGGTGATAAGGCTCAAAAGATTATGGATCTAAAAGCCAGGGGCAAAACTGTGGCCATGGTGGGCGATGGGATCAATGATGCTCCAGCCTTGGCTGCAGCCGATATTGGCATTGCTGTAGCAACGGGAACCGATGTAGCTATGGAAACTGCTCAAATCACCCTGATGAAATCTGACCTGGGCAGCATACCGGTAGCCATAAGGCTTTCCCGCACTACCATGAAACATATTAAACAAAACCTTTTCTGGGCTTTTTTCTATAACCTGATCGGAGTACCTTTTGCCGCCTTAGGTTACCTGTCCCCGGTAATAGCAGCTGGGGCCATGTCCCTGAGTTCAGTAAGCGTAGTCTCCAATTCTTTGCGTTTGCGGCGCTTTAAGGCCTGATGATTGCTTCTTAATGCTTAAAGCCGATTCAACCTCTGTAAAACCAGCTTAAGCTCTTGTAGTTTCCTCGTAAGGCGTCCTTGCACAATCATACTCCAGGAAAAAAGCCGATGCTGAACAGCAGCAATCGGCTTTATCACTATATAATATTTTCCATAATCTTCGCGCCCTTTACTTCCAGGATGTTAAAGAAAAACCTTTTTCGAAGATCTATTAGAATCGGCTTGTCGACTCTTTCCGGCTGTAGAGAATGATGATACCATACCTTGATATCGTCGGCCATAATCTGCTTAAACTTCCTCCGGTCTTTATCCGGGGGTGATCCTGGTCGAACGACCAGGAGCCGCTGGCTTTCCAGCGGACCACCACATCATCCTCCACCGGCTAGTACCAGGTGCCCATAAAGCATTACCTGGCCGCCTTTTCTTTTAATATATTTTCGGGCTGACTCACTGATTTTAAAAATAGTACTAACACCTCACTTGAACTACTGAGTCCATGACTGTATTATCTCATAGCATTATTTTAAATCATACCCTTTTTTAAGCTTTGATAAAGTGTAACCTCTAACTCCCCTTTGGGGTAACACTCAGAGCACATATAAGCTATACTCTATTCTTGGTCTTATTAGCCTACCCTATAACAAATCCCTATGTATAGGGATTCGATATTTTGATAAAAAATCTCCCCCATTCTCCAAAGTTTTGGCATGCTAATTGCATATATTATATTCAAAGTCTAATAAAAATAATTCCTTTAACAGGATCTTTAAGGAGTACCCCTTAAAAATTTCCAAAGCTCTCCTCAGGTTATGGACCAAACACTAGAGAGCACAAGCTGGCATTTAAGGGGTTAAATTAAGAATATCCTTGTGAAAAATTTATTTTTCTACCTGAAGAGGAGGGATTTCTATGATTCCATTTACTGGTTTAGAACGTTATAAAGGCAACCAAAACCTTATTCAATGCGTATTGATGTCCGTTCTTTCCAGCTATGCCAATGAGCCTCTGCACCTTCATGCGGAAGGTCTGCGGGGAACTGGTAAAACCACCATCATGCGGTCGGTTCGGGATATATTACCTTCCATTACCCGCATCAAAGGTTGCATATATAATTGTGATCCGGGCAATCCTCATTGCCCTGAACATCGTCATTTAAGCACCGAGGAAATAACTGCTATAGGATGGGAAGAAATACCAATGCCATTTCTGGAGATTTCCCATTCGGCCAAGGTGGGTACAGTTGCAGGAAGCATAGACTTAGCCCGTTTAACAGATATTTCCAACCCGGAAGCTCAGTTGTTGCCGGGTCTGATACCTCAGGCCCACCGGGGAATAATATTTATTGATGAGATAAACCGGCTAGCCGATACTTCACCGGAGATAACGGATATTCTATTGGATGTGATGGGAAACAAGCCCGGTCATATACAAATAGAAGAAGCAGGCTTGCCGGCAGTGGAAATTGAGGTTCAGGTTTCTGTATGGGCAGCCTCCAATCCTGACGAAGAACCGGGGCCATTAGAAGAAATCAGAAGACAATTATCTGACCGCTTTGATCTAGTCTGTTTTATGGGACGCCCTGATTCAGTGGAAACTGTGGCTCGAATTCTGGCTGATAATTCTTATGCATGCCGGGTTAGAAATACGGCTAGATACTCAAAAACCAAGATTCCAGTGGATGATTCCTATAGACAGCAACTGCTTAAGTGGGCTAATCAATATCAAGCAATCTATATGCCCGACTTTTTGCGCAAATACATAGCCAGATTATACATTAGATATAATCTGGAAAGCATCCGAGCTATTGAAGCTATTCAGCAAGCTGCCCTTCTCCAAGCGGTGATGCAGGGCCGGGAAAAAGTCTTGGTCAGTGATGTAAACCAGGTAATTCCTCTTGCCCTGAAGCACCGGGTGGATAGCGACACCCTCTTGCGAATAATGAAGGACATGGAAGGCCAAGGAGATGGTATTTTGCGCTTCAAGAACCCTACTAATGATAAACAGCAGGGTAATAATAGTGAATATTTTCAACATCAGGCAGCCTATTAAATATCTCTTAAGGCTAGCCCATACCAATGATAAAGATTTAACTAGTTAAATCCGACAATTAACTAGTTACTAATATACTCCTTCAATTAATTACTCTTATATCTTTATGATACCCGCAGGATCATGCGGGTTTTTTTTTGCTTTTGTTTAATAAAATTTGCTTTCATATCATTCCAGGACGGTCTAAATATTATATAGCAAAGATCCCTTCTTAATATTATTATACTTTTTTTATTATACCTTTTAGAACTAAGTTTGCTCAACCGATTTAATTCACTTGCCAGTCATCATTATTGTCCCAGCAAAAAATTGTATCCCCAAAGTATACATTCTTGTAACCCCCCTGCCCGGTAAACCGTACACAATCTTGTCCCTAGCAATAAGGGTATTATTTGGCCCCCCGGCTCTCCATTGTTGCATTATCAGGACATATTCTAGACATATAGAAATAGCTCAATAATTGTACCTATTACCTATTATTACCCTTCCTACTGTTGCAGCTAGTTTTTCGGTCAATGGATACCGGATTTCACACCATCCCGGTAATCTGAGGTATTATAGTAGCTGTCAGAGCTATTGCTGATTAAAGTATGATTCTTTGGTATGGAGGGAAAGTTCATCTTTTATTATTCTTTAGGAGGAAATGATCAGGGAAAGTTATCCCGCCTTTAGCTGTAGAAATAGCAGGAAGATACAGAGCTTTATCGCCAGCCGCTGATCCGCTTTTCTTGAAGGTCAATTAAGGTGAAAAGGAGGAAACCCATCAAGCTCAAGATTACTATACCGGCATACATATCCAGATAGTTTACCCGCATCCAGGCATCCATAATAAAAAAACCCATGCCATATTGGGTACCAAAGGTCTCAGTAAAAAACAGAATGGATACCGCTGTACCCAATGCCAGGCGGGTAGCAGTTAAGACATCGGCCATAGAAGCAGGAATGATAATCTCTTTGAATACCTGCAGGCGGTTGGCTCCCAGTGATTGCAGGGAACGGAATATCTCCTGCGGAATACCCTTAACCGCATCCCGGGAGGTTATTATTATTTGAAAAATGACAATCAATACGATCATTATTAATTTGGAAGCTTCACCCAATCCAAACAGGAGCATTATTATCGGCAGCAAAGCAATTTTGGGTACTGGATAGGTGAAGTATACCAGAGGCGACAAGAGTCTATCCACTTTTTCAAAATATCCCATTAAAAAGCCTAAAGGAACTCCCAGTAAAATAGAAAGAGCTATTCCTCCCATAATACGTCCCAGGCTATATAAGAGGTGTATCTGTATTTTGCTGCTAAAGATGTTTAAGATGTTTATCAAGACCGCCCAGGGCGATGGTATAATGGGCAGCTTTAGCACCCAGGACAGTGCCTGCCAGATGATTATTACTAAGACCAGACTATATATAGCTCCCTTCCATTTATTGCTTGCCAGCACCCAAAGCCCATCCTTTATTCAGTATTTTTCTCAGCTGCATGCACATATCATAGTACTCGTCCCGGAATCTTAAATTATCCAAACGAAAGCAGGGATTATCTACTACCTCCAGTATTCTGCCCGGAGCAGCTGAAAATACCACAATTTTACTACCCAGATACAAGGCTTCATCAACACTATGAGTAATAAAAGCAGTGGTAACGTTGTTTTCTTTCCAAATCTTCAAAAACAGGTCTTGTAATTCTTCCCTGCTTATAGCATCTAAGGCTGAAAATGGTTCATCCATCAGCAATAAATCAGGCTGCAATATAAAAGCACGGGCAATAGCAACCCTTTGCTGTTGACCACCACTTAATTCCTTGGGGTACCGGTCCAAAAGGGATTCGATTCCTAGTTGCTCTAAAATATACTGGCCGTAATCATCCAGTAGCTCTTGTCCATTTTTTATCCTTATACCAAGGGTAATATTTTGATAGACATTTTTCCAAGGTAATAGCCCATAGTTTTGGAGTATCAATCCTATGCGCTGGGTTTTAGGATCGATACCATGTCCATCAATGGTCACCTTTCCAGTGTATTCCCTTAATATTCCGGACAGGACATATAGCAAAGTGGATTTACCACATCCTGACGGTCCGATAAATGTATAAATATCCCCCGAAGCCATACGGAGATTTATTCCATCCAATGCCACCGTCTCTTGTTTTTGGCGGCGATATTTTACTACCAGGTCTTTTATTTCAATCACAAAAGCACTACCTCAAAAAATTCTCATTACTGTAATACAGTTTTATCCACCACATCTTCGTAGGCATAAACTTCCTTTATTAGGTCCTTTTCTATCATCCAGTTAACCACATCCATGAATACCACCTGGTCTGGTGCTGTGGCTAGCTGGTATTGAGGAAGCTGTATAGAATCTTTTATACCAGCTGGAAAACCCTGTTCATCAATAATAAAGTCCAGGTCTGCGCCGGTAGCTTGAGTGTTCAGGTAATCCACGGCTCGATTATAAGCTCGAAATACGGCCTCGATCTTCTGAGGATTATCCCGCAATACTTGGGCGGTGAAGGCAATAGCCCCTGCTTTTTGGCCTAAATCATCGGTACTCCCCAGCACTCTGGCCCCATTCTTCACTGCCAATCCAGCTAGAGGTTGGGGCAAAATAGCGGCCTGTACCTTCCCCCCCTGCAGCATTTCCAAGCGGGTGGGCAAAGGCGGGATTGCTACCTTGTTAACCTCCCTGGGATCCAAACCACCTGCTACCAGCATTTTATCGGCCGAATATTCCATAATAGTGTTGGTTGAGAGGCCTAAATCTTTGCCTTTAAGCTCTACCATAGATTTAATGGAAGAATCTGGCCCCGCCATCAACTCAATATTACCATCGGTTACAGAAATAATCCTCAGGTCAATGCCACCTTCATTGGCGAATAATACGGCCAGGATGTCTGTTATTACTCCGTCCAATTTACCACTCTGCAATGCGCTGTCTCTATCCTTGGCACTGCTGAAATGCTCTATATTTACCTTTACTCCTTCTTGTTCAAAAAATCCCTTATCTTGAGCTACGATAAATGGAATGGATTCAACATCAGGCATGACACCAATATTAATTACTACTTCCTCTCCTGCACCGCTATTAGATGAACCGCATCCAATAACACTTAAGCTGAGCATAATTATCAGCAAAGACAATAACAGCTTCCTCACACTCCATCTCCTCCCTATCCATTTTTCATTACCTGATTATCTTAGGCTCCGAAACTAATTGTAATATATCGACTATCATAAAACCATATTATTATACTATTTTAGGGTTCAAGTATTAACCCTAGTGAAATTCAAAGACCCGCTTCATAGGCGCGGGTCTTGGTCATCAATATCACTAGGATGCTCATCCTATTTTTGGTTTACCATACGCTGGGCTGAATAAGAACTTACGCCGGTCCAGCCCTTTCATAAAATCGCTTTTGGCCGGATCAGCTTATAGGAGATTGGGCTTAAACCAAAAGTATAGCATATGGAGGCTTATTACTTCCATTTTATTGGGCCAGCGCTTTATTTAAGCTTTCGTTCCTGACTTTAATGTCTTTTTGCACTTCAATTTTGCCCCTTAAGATAGCACCACTTTCAACCATAATGGTAGGGGTGCTAATATTACCTGTGATACAGGCATCACTGTGAATCCTTACTTCCGATTTGGCAGTGATATCTCCGGTTACCTGCCCCGATACATGAATACTTTTAGCATATAGCATCCCGTTAATCTGACTGCCGACCTTTATGATCAGGTTATCGGTTATATCCAGATCCCCTTCGATCACGGCACTAGCTATCTCAGCTGAATTGCAAATAACTTTCCCTTTTATGTGTCCCGAAGCTACCAGATTTCCTTTGGACTCAATATCCCCTTCCACTATACCTAATATCTCCAGATCGGATTGAGTGGTGATAGACCCTAATATTTTTGTATCTTTGGTAATTACGTTCTTATGTAATCCCGCCGATTCTTTATGGCTGGGTTGTGCAGAGGGATTTTTTTTACTTTCAGGCTGTATGTTTACTTTTTTCTTGGCTTTTTCCTGTTCCTTAGCTTCATCAGACTTGTTTATGCTTAGATCCTGGTTTTTATCCGAGGCCTTAGCAGCAGTGACATTCAGGGCTTCCTCAGCTTTTGCTTTTCCCGGTGTAAACACTTCCTTAAGTGCTTGTTTAAAATTATCTGTCATTGTCCCATGCCCCCATTTACAAATATTTATTTATAGCTAAATATAATTGGTTTAACACTGTTGTCAATAGGCGCCAGGGTATAGTTCTCCTCTTTCAAGAACTTGATAATCCCGGGCAAAGCCTTGACGGTTTCTGTTTTATCCCTGGAATCATGTAAAAGAATAACTAATTGTTTCTGGCCCCTTATATTTCGGGTTACATTATTAATAATTTCACCTGCACTGACTTTGGACACTGCATCCTGGGAAGAAATATTCCAGTCGTAATACAAGAAGCCACGCCTGAGCATCTCAGAAACCAATTCTTGATAGATCCCTAGGTTATGAGCATTAATACTTCCGCCTGGGAATCTGAATATTTGGGGATAGACTGAGGTTGCATCATATATTTTGGTGTAGGCCTGGTAAAAATCATCTAGAAAATCATCAACCGATGAATATATCTGCAGGTATCGATGGGAGTTGCTGTGTACGCCTATAGTATGACCTTCCCTTTGAATTCTTTCTAGCAGCTCCAGGTCTGAGTTTTCGGTAACAACAAAAAAAGTGGCTTTTACATTTTCCTCCTTAAGTATATCCAGTATTTCCAAAGTTCGAGCACTGGGACCATCATCGAAGGTGAGATAGGCTATTTTTCCTTCCCGTTCCTTGAGCAGCGGCAACTCAGTATAAAGATCCGGATAAAGTGATTGATAGGTAATAAGAGGAGAATAATCTGATTCCAGTATATCGGAGATGGACATGGAATCATCCACCTGCCCTTCCATACCTTCCGACTCTATAGGCTCTATCTTGCCAGCTTCCTCCGTGCCGACAGCGTTTTGTGCTAAAGCATACTTAAGATCGTGGTTAGCCATGGTAATAGAAGAACACAGTTTATAAAGTCCCAAGCCTATTAAAAATATTAGGGCTAACAAAACTAAATAGATTAAATGTTTATAAAAGCGTACACTACCCAGATACATGATAAATACCTCTCACCCTTATCCCAAAAAATGCAGGTTTAACCGGAAGAGAACTACCTCTTAACAGACCTGCTCCACCGGTGCTATTCCTGCTCTGAGCTTTACCAACATAAATAAAGTCCCAAGTTGTCTATTGAAATGATTACTAATATAACAAAATACTAACATTAGATTAAATATGATGCAAAACAGGAATTTTAGCAATATTTCCTCATTCCTGTTCAAAATGCTGCTTATTTCTTCCGCATGTGTTAAATTGTGTGATTTTCAATTTGGCTACAAAAATTTCATCATTCTTTTTCGGCCGGGAAAAAATGGTGAAAAGAATAAAAAAAGGGTTCTTAAAGTACTCGCTTTAGAACCCTGTATATGTCATGGTGAGCCATGGAGGATTCGAACCTCCGACACCCTGATTAAAAGTCAGGTGCTCTACCTACTGAGCTAATGGCCCATGAGTATTTTAATATGGCTGGGGTGGCTGGATTCGAACCAACGAATGACGGAGTCAAAGTCCGTTGCCTTACCGCTTGGCTACACCCCAACGTACAAGAGTATACTAGCTGCGGCTGTCCAGTGTCAACAGGTATATGGGGTGGATGATGGGACTCGAACCCACGGCCCCCAGAGCCACAATCTGGTGCTCTAGCCAACTGAGCTACACCCAA
>JAAYNQ010000102.1 GCA_012520725.1 Syntrophomonadaceae bacterium
GACGACTTCGGGCTGATAAACATGAATGGCAGGGTATATGATCCTTTAATGGCCCAGTTCCTAAGTCCCGACCCCTATATCCAGGCACCGGGTAGCTGGCTGAACTATAACCGCTATGCCTATTGCTTGAATAACCCCCTGATTTATTCGGATCCGAGCGGGGAGTTTTTTTGGGCCGCATTGCCTTTGATAGCGAAAATCGGGATTGGAATAGGTGCAGGTGTAGGAGCTTATACCGGTTATAAAATTGGAGAAGCCAATGGAGCATCAGGGTTAGGAATGGCTGGATATATGTTAGGGGGTGCCGTAATAGGGGGTTTTTCTGGATATTTAGGTGGAACTATCGCTGCAGGAGGAGGATTTATGGCAAATACCAGTGCCATAATGATGAGTTCTTATACAAATTCTATGGGAATGACGGCTCTTAGTGGCGGTCAGATGGCTCCAAGCATTAGTTTTGGTGTTGCATCGTTTAATTTTGGCACAGGAGAGTTTGGCTATTTGGGCAAGAAGGGTAATTCTTTTATGGAGAATTTGGGTTATGGGTTGGGAGCATTGGCGAATGTAAGTGATGTTTTAGCTGGGTTTAAACCGGGCGAGGTTCAACTTAATACTGAAAAGTCAGATGCGATAGGTCATAGTGCATTGACAAAAGTAGGTGAAACAGACCCATATAATTCTTTAGTTTCAGTAGGGCCTGATCCTGGTGGTAAATGGATTTTTAATCCTTTCAAATTTAAAAATGGTACTAATCATTGGAAAAATTATGTTGATGCTGGTGATGATGTATGGAAGATTGGTGTTAAAGGAGTTAATGTACAACGGATTACGAGTTACGGAGCTAATCTTAATCGGGGGGTAAACTACAATTTATACTTTAGTAGTTGTGTAAACCATACAGCAAGGGCCTTAACTCTGGCTGGTGCTCCTTCAATAGGTCTTCATCCTTTCATTCTTCATTCTCAGATGGTATTACGTTCAGTTGGTTTTAGACCAATGTTGTATTCATATCATTTTTATCAGTATTAGCTTATGATAACTAGTAAAATAATATTGCTGATTTCTTTTACATTATTAAGCTGTAAAAGTATGCCACAGCAGCAGAAAGGAACAGAGCAAGTTCAGGTACAGAATCCAAACACGAATGGTGATGAAATGTTAAGCACACAGGAAGCCGAATTATTAAATTCTCTTTTAGAGAACTCACGGGATACGTTTGATTTTCACGGGAAAAAGATTGCTTTCATAACAGGTAGTTCAGGAAGCCGTGTTTTATCAAAACCTGATTTTTTTAATACTTGTGTTAATCCTTGGTTGGCTAAAGGTGATACTCCTCAAATTTTTATGGTATTATTAACTCAAGGAGAGAAAGAGAAGTCTGGAGACTATGATGCGTTTGTCTTATCTTGGGTGAAGGTTTTTACTGATAGGCAAAAAAGAAGGATAATTGAGAAGTTGGCTACAAATGAATAGAAAATCATCTACAAACCATGATTTCAAAAAAAGCGAGCATAGCCCGCTTTTTTTTTCATTTTTTCAGGACTGTAAACAGTTCATTTAAAATTTGAGTAGATAGATGGTATTTTACCCCCAAGCCTGATAGTACAAATAAATTGGAAAGCCTCGGGAAACCAGTACTTTTGTTAATGCACCGTGCATAATTAATATGTCATACACTTATAATGATAAAGGTCTGCTGGAGTTAAGAAATGACGGCAAAGGGCAAAAGGAAGTTTTTCCTTATGATGGGATGAATAGATTGAATGGCTGGACTCTCATAAGAACGGGAGCTGCACAGCAAAACTATTCAATGACTTACGATCCCCAAACGGGTGGTATTCAAAATAAGCCTAATGTGGGTTACACTATGACTTATGGAGGAAATGATGGACCTCCACGAGCCTTAACTTCGGTTGGGGGGATGCCCCGGGAGCTGAAAGCCCATGCCTTGCAAACAATCGAATATAACGATTTTAACAAAGTCACTAGGATCACGCAAGAAGATAAGATCTACAACCTTACTTACGGCACTCACGGACAGCGCATAAAAGGCGTTTTATCCGCAGAGGGCAGTACCAGGCAGACTAAGTACTATTTGGGTAACTACGAAGAAGAAGTTGACGCCTCTGGGAATATCCGAAAGCTTCATTATATTTACGGTGGAAATACCTTAGCGGCAATTATGGAGCACAAAAGCGGAAAGGAGAACCTCTATTATACCTATACCGATTATCAGGGTAATCTGATGACTGTAACTGATGCTGCCGGAAAGGAAAAGGAACGTTATGCCTACGACCCATGGGGATTAAGGAAAAACCCAACAAACTGGTCAGTAACCGACACCCGCACGTCATTCCTGTTCTCGCGGGGTTATACCATGCACGAACATCTGGATGATTTCGGTCTAATCAATATGAACGGCCGAATGTACGACCCGCTGATGGCTCAGTTTCTAAGTCCCGACCCCTATATCCAGGCACCCGGCAGCTGGATGAACTACAACCGCTATGCTTATTGCTTGAATAACCCCCTGATTTATTCGGATCCGAGCGGGGAATTTATTATGGAAGCAATTGTGCTGGGAGCCATTATAAATACAACAATCCAAGGTGTAACGGGAAATATTCAAAGCGGAGGTGACTATTATAAGGCAATTGCCATTGGAGGGCTTTCAGGAGCAGCTGGTGGGCTGGTTGGACAGGCAGTTGCTGGTGCAATTGGCATGTCTACCACCTTAGGTGGTTCTGTTTTTAACGGCTGTATAACAGGAGCTTCAGGTGGTTTTGCTGGTGGCTTTATTGGAGGAGCAGGAAATGCATGGGCGATACAAGGTGCGTCCTTTGGACAAGGATTAAATGCCGGTTTTAGAGGCGCCGTTTCAGGTGCTATTAGTGGAGCTGTTATTGGGGGAATTA
>JAAYNQ010000103.1 GCA_012520725.1 Syntrophomonadaceae bacterium
ACCGTACAGCAGAAAGCAGCAATGCTTACCCATAAGAATCTGCTTGTAAATGCTGAACAATGCCGGATTGCATTTGATGCCTTACCCAGTGACAACTATTTATGTGTGCTGCCTATGTTTCATGTTTACGGATTTACTATCTGTGTGTTAACCCCATTATGTTGCGGTGGAACAGTTACCATACTGGAAGGCTTTCATCCCCATAGGGTAATAAATTCTTTGTTAAATGATGATATTACAGTTTTTAGCGGAGTCCCATCCATGTATGTATTATTATTGGAGGCTGCCAAGAAGAATAATATTACTTTTTCTAATCTTCGCTTTGCTACCTGCGGGGGATCATCACTTCCTGGTGACGTACTTAGACAAGCTCGTGATATCCTTAATATTCCTATTGTTGAAGGATACGGTTTGACAGAAGCATCTCCTGGCGTATGCTTTAATCCTTTGTATGGAATACAGAAGCAGGGGTCTATAGGCCTGCCTTTCCCTTATGTTAAATGCAGGATCGTTGACGAAGACGATATGGATGTGCCCGTAGGTGAGGTGGGAGAGCTTTTGGTTCAAGGCGAAAATGTAATGTTGGGTTACTACAAGCAGGAGCAAGAAACCCAGGAAACGTTGAGAAACGGGTGGCTTCATACTGGAGATCTGGCCTGGCAAGACAAAGATGGATACTATTATATTGCAGGCAGGAAAAAAGATTTAATCATAGTTGGAGGCTTAAATGTATATCCCAGCGAAATTGAAGAAGCAATATACCAGTATCCAAAGGTAAAAGAGGCAGCAGTGGTTGGAATCCAAGATAAATTGCGGGGCGAGTTTGTTAAGGCATTTATTGTTCTGAAAGAGGGGGAAGAGTGTACTGCCAAAGATATATCCAAATATTTGCGAGAACAAATCGCCAGCTATAAGATACCTCGTGAAATTGAGTTTGTTCCCGAACTTCCCAAAAATGTTTCAGGAAAAATATTAAAAAGAATTCTTAAAACAATGTGATTTTATAATTATGCTTCCTTATTTTACTACTTTTAGTTCTTCTACTCTGGGAGAGGGTCTAAAATCATAATATTTTTCCATTAAGGTCTAAATTTCTGCCAAAGGAAAAATAACAGATTGTTTAATATTTTGAATTGGAGGAATTTGCTCAACTAATGTTGAAGGATAGAATTATTTATTAATTCATTAAATTATTCATCTATTAATCCCGACTAATTGTAAGTATGATGCAAATTGTCGTATATCTTGTATTGGGCTATGAATTAATATCAAAGGTTAGAAGGTGTTTACCATTAACTCTAATTTCAAGTCTATCGCAGAAGTATTGGTATATTTAAAAAATAATAATATTACCAATATTAACGAACGGGCTATTTTCATACAAGATTTTATTGATAAGGAAAATCTAGGTGATGGTAACGCTCATGAACTATATTTGGAAAATGGCTCATCAACTCTCATGAATGTCATTAATGAGCATTCAGGAATGAAGAAAGAATGTATCCTATGGTGTGTCAATCACTATCTTAGTTTAAATAGAAACATAAATGTTATAGAAAAAACATGTAAAGCATTATACCAATTTGGGACCGGATGTGGTACCTCGGCCCCATCCTGTGGCATGAGCTCATTACATAAAGAAATAGAAAAAAGAGTCGCTAAACTGGTAGGCAAAGAAGAGGCGGTTCTTTTTCCCACCGGATTTACTGCCAATCTGGGCTCCATTTCCTTTTTGCCTAGCCACCTGGATTTGATTATTTTTGACCGGGATTGTCATTCATCAATACTGAATGGAATTAGGCTATCTAAAGCCAAATCCATCCCTTTTAAACACAATAATGTGGCTGATTTGGAAAAGAAGTTGCAGAGATATGAAAAGTCATTTGAAAATATTTTTGTAGTGCTTGAATCGGCCTATTCGATGAGTGGGGACTTGTCCCCACTCATCGAGATTACCGATTTAAAGAAATCCTATAGCTTTTATTTATATGTTGATGAAGCACATTCCTTCGGTATATATGGTGAAAAAGGGCAGGGATATTGCTATGAACAAGGTGTAAGTGATAAAGTAGACTTTATTATGTCTACCCTATCCAAGGCTACATCTTCGGTAGGGGGCTTCCTGGCCTCTGAACATAAATATTGTTCATTATTGAGATGGTCGGATGCTTACACCTTCCAGGCTTGTTTAACCCCGGCAGATGCGGCTGTAATTTTAGCCTGTCTGGATGAAATAGAAGATAATCCAGAAATAATCAAAGAACTGCACTCCAAAAATAAGTACATGCGAGATTTGCTGGTATCTAAAAAATTTAACCTTGGACAAAGTCAAAGTCCCATAATACCTATAATGATTGAAGATCATAATAAACTGAGGATAGTGGTTAAGGAACTCTTTCAGGAAGGTGTTTATTCGACTCCGATCGTATATCCGGCAGTTAAGATAAATGAAGGAAGAATAAGATTAATATTGAATTATGCCCATACCAAAGAACAAATAGATTATACAGTTGAAGCTTTAGAGAGAATATGTAAAAAGCATCATATAATTTAGACCATTTGATAAAGATCTTCAAGGCTGCAGCCTTACGAAGGTTAGTAAAAATATTATGGAAGAAGCGGAGTAAAGATGCAGCTACATCCCCTTAGCTTGAGCTTTAGTGACCCAGAATTAGACAACGAATTTAAGTCATACAATGACCACGAAGCCCGGGTGTTTAATCGGATTGGGATAGCCCTTTCTACTATGGCCTGGTTGGCTCTGAATATATATTGTTATTTATTCTATCCTCAAAGTTTTATGCACATGACGGTGGCTTTGAGCATTTTTTTATACCCCCTGTTCCTCTTTATGCTTATCATAACAGGCACACGCTATCTTCACCTGGTTAGGTATTTTCAGCCTTTATCTGCTCTGGCCAATTGTTTGGCAGGGTTGATGTTCGTTTATGTAGGTTATTTTTTATGGGATAATGATATTCTTACTATTGTGGGCGTAACTGGCTGTGTCTTATTTGCCTTCTTTATTTTACGTATCACATTCAAAATTGCCCTCATTGCGACTCTAATCTATATTGTTGCTTATGAGGCTTCATTGTTAATGCCGTCTATCCATGAGAATCCGGATATTTCATTGCTGGTGGTTCTTGGAGCTTTGTTTGAGCTGGTCTGTATCGTCGGTGGTTACAGCATGGAAATCAATTCTCGTAAGATATTTTATCAAAATAAGGAGCTTATACATCAGAGACAAGTAGCTGAGGCTGCAACTCGGGCCAAAAGTGAATTTTTGGCTAATATGAGCCACGAATGTCGTACCCCTTTAAATGCAGTTATAGGAATGTCCCATTTAGCCTTGCAGACCAGTTTAACCCCCAAACAGCGCTATTATTTGGACACTATTTCTTCTTCAGCCCACACCTTGCTGGAAGTTATTAATGATATCCTGGATTTTTCCAAGATTGAAGCAGGCAAAATGGACCTGGAGCTAGTGGATTTCGAATTAGATGAGATACTAACCAATTTGGACAATTTGTTCAATTTAACTGCCCAACAGAAAGGTATCGAGCTGCTCTTTCAATATACGGCCGATGTACCGCAAAAGTTAAGGGGAGATCCTCTTAGACTAAGCCAAATTCTGTCCAACCTGGTTAATAACGCTATTAAATTTACTGAGCAAGGTGAGATTGTGGTCAAAATTGAGCCTTTATCCCAGGATGAGGAGACAATAACCCTGCAATTTTCAGTCAGTGATACTGGCATCGGAATCTCCAAAGAGCAACAGAACAAGCTGTTTCATGCATTTAGCCAGGTGGATGCTTCAACCACCCGCAAATATGGTGGTAGTGGACTGGGCCTGGCTATTTGTGAACGACTGGTCAAATTAATGGACGGCAGGATTTGGGTGGAAAGTGAAGCAGGGCTTGGCAGCACTTTTTTCTTTACCGCAGTATTAGGATATGATCAATCAAAATGGGAGTGTAATCCAAACTTGCTTAGCAATTGGGAAAATATCAGGGTTTTAGTCATCGACCCCAAGCCGGTGGCAGCAGGGATATTGACTGATATGCTGAAATCTCTAGGTTTTCAGGTCACGGCTGCTGTTTCCAGGGAGCAAGGCCTGGCCTTTTTGAAGGATAGGTCTCATGACTTTGATATAATCTTGCTGGACCAGGTAATTATGGTCATGGATGTTTTGGGAAAATCCCTTATAAACTTTGATGAAATAAAACATAGGTCCAAGTTTATCATTACCAGGAACTATATCCTAAACGAGCAACTGGACGATGGAGGGATACTGGGACAGTTTAAATGTCTTA
>JAAYNQ010000104.1 GCA_012520725.1 Syntrophomonadaceae bacterium
AACTGCCCAATAAGTGACGGTGTCGATTAGTGAAGAATATACCCCACCATGAACTCCTCCGAATGGATTAAGGTGTTTTTCCTCCAGATCCAACTCCACCCTGGCATAGCCTAATCCTATCTCGCAAACCTTCATGGAGAGCAGCTTAAAGAAAGGTCCCTGGTTGATTAAGTCCATTACCGCTCTAATGTGCTCGGGATTTAGCGTTTTGATGATAACCAACCCCTTTTTATGAAATAGTCAACGGAAGTAAACAGAACGAGCGTACGTACGCTTAATTTTTTAACTATATCGGCATCATAACTAGACCTTGTTTAGCGGGTTTTTAGTATCCCTTGGGCCAGAGTTTCATGAAAAGAAACCACCATTTCTATCATTTCTTCCTTGGTTATGGCCTTAAGAACAACCCATTTGTATAGTAAGAATTTCTCGATGGCTAGAATGGAGTGAGCAATAGGAGAGACTGGAATATTATTAAAGACACCTAATTTTATGCCGTATTCAATATTATGGGTATAAAACTGTATTAGTCTATTTTCAAACTGCTGTAAACATTGGTCAATAGGCGCACTGGCTCCAGCTACCCGGCTGTATATCTCAGATAAGGCTTCGTTTTGAATAAATACTTCCATGGTCACTCGTTTTGTTTCTACAAACCTCACATAGATATCGGTTTCCTCTTGGTAATAAACTTTTATGCTAGAAATAATTTTATCTGCAAACTCCTCAAGGAGGGCCTTAAGAACATCCTCCTTGTCTATGAAATAATTATAGAAAGTGCCAGTACCAATTTCCGATAAGACGATGATATCCCGGATAGATGTGTTGAAATATCCCTTCTCAATAAATAATTTAACAGCACTTTCTAATAGCTTCTGCCGCCTTTCCTTATTTTGTTTGATTTTCGCAATAGGCATTTAACTTCCTCCGAGTGTACGTTCGTTCACTATTATTATTAAATGAAGCTAGCAATCTGTCAATAGAATAATTGACAAAAACTGTTAGTCCCTTGGCTTACTTAAAAATCCGCTCCACTTCGGCCGTCAGTCCCGGGAAAATGAAAGACTCTACGGTTTCGGATTTCCGGTAGGTAATGCTGTCGCTGATGTCTACGTCTTGAAAAAGGTAAACAGATACTTCTTGAGGGACGGACGCGCTGCTGTGCTAGAAGTCACATGTCCTTCGTTCTTGGGTGAAATCGTCTAGGATGGCTCAACCATGCTCGGAAGAAATCTTAAAATATTCTTTCGTTTAGTATTTACAAGCAACAAATAACAAATTATATATAATTAAAAACCATATGTTATATTACAAATAATTATGGTAATATATAATTGTTCCAACTCAACAGATAAGTAAACAAACAAAAACATTCATACAGTAAAGGTTAGCGGCTAAGGAGGGATTTGCTTGCTTAGAGCCAAGAAATTAGTCTTATTGAGTCATTGCCTGTTAAATGTGAACGCCAAGGTAGGAGGACTGGCCAATTATTCAGGTGCGCAGGAAGAGTTGATCAGCTATTTAGTGCAGAAGGGGTTTGGTATCATACAACTTCCTTGTCCGGAAATGGGCTGTGGTGGAGCAAGGCGATGGGGTCAGACCCGGCAACAGTTGGATACTCCTTTCTTCCGTGATTATTGTCAAAAGATATTTAGGCCGATTATGCATCAAGTAATTGATTATATAAGTAACGGTTATGAATTAGTTGCTCTTATTGGTATTAACAGCAGTCCATCTTGTGGAGTTAATATTACCTGTTCTGCGGCTTCCTGGGGAGGGGAATTACATAATTGGTCATCGATTGAATCCATAACTCAGGAGCTGGAACTGATCCCATACCCAGGGGTCTTTATGGAACAGATTATCATAAGCTTGGAGGTGAAAGATATAAAAATACCTTTACTGGCCGTTGATGAAGCAGATCCTGCGTCATCGCTCAGTGAAATCAAATTATTTTTGGAGGGAGAGGTTTAAGGTGATAAAGATGAAAAAGGCAGCACTGGTGTTGATTGTTTTCGCTGCTGTGTTGCTGATGCTAGGAGGATGTGCAGACAGTTCGAAGGAAGTTGCAAGCCAGCAATCCAATGATACTTCCTGGAATAACGTGGAAGAAAGAGGGGAATTAATTGTTGGTCTTTGTGCTCAGTATCCGCCCTTTGAATCGGTAAATGAGGAGACCAAGGAATTGGAGGGCTTTGATGTTGATTTGGCCTATGCTCTGGGAGAAAATCTGGGGGTTAAGGTTAATATCATAGACGCTCAATGGGAGGCTTTGTTAGGCGGGATCAACAAAGGAGACTATGATGTTTTAATCACTTGCATGTCTAAACAGGAAGCAGCGAGCAGCAATATCAATATGAGTGATGTGTATTATGAGCTTAATGAAGTGATTGTGGTGAAGCAGGATAATGAGACCATTAAGTCTGTGGATGATCTAAACGACAAGATAGTGGGAGTACAGTCCGGTACTGGAGCGGAAATAGCTGTGGATAGCTTAGATAGCCTTAAAGAGATTAAACGCTACAACTATAACCCGGAAGCCTTTATAGATCTAAGCAATGATCGAGTTGACGCAGTGGTAGTAGGATACGCCTATGCTGCCAGTCAATTGAAGGATAAGGATGATCTTAAGATAATAAACAGCCCGGTGGGCGAAACAGCCGAAATCGTAATGGTTGCTAAAAAGGGAGCCGACGCGTTGACCGGCAAGTTGAATGAGGCTTTGGCTGCTATTAAGAGCAACGGACAATATGATCAAGCTTTCGATAAGTGGTTACAATTATAAGGCATCATGGAACTAAACTTTGATATCGTAACCTATAATTTGCCTCTGTTCTGGCAGGCCACCTTAATAACTATAAAGATTACCATTGTGGCCTTTGTTATAGCACTTTTTATTGCTTTTACGGTAGGTGTCTTGAGAAGTTATGATATTTCACGGGTATTTACAGTTGTTCTTGCCGCCTATGTGGAATTATTTCGTGGAACCCCCTTATTGGTTCAGCTTTTCTTCATATATTATGGCTTGCCTTCAGTGGGGATTGTAATGGATGCCTTTACTGCTGCGGTTATAGGCTTGGGCTTGAATGGCGGCGCCTATATGTCCGAAACAGTACGGGCCTCGATACTTTCGGTTCCCAAAGGGCAGGAAGAAGCTGCTTTTTCCTTGGGTTTTAACCGGCTTGAGGCGATATGGCATATCATATTGCCTCAAGCTTTACGGGTGGCTATACCCCCTTTGATGAACGGGTTTTCTTCCATGCTGAAGGAAACTTCCCTGGTATCAGTAATATCGATTACCGAGCTCACCCGGACCGGGAACTTGATCTATTCGCGCACCGCTAAACCTTTCGAAGTTTATTTAACCCTGGCCTTATTCTACTTTGTTCTGACTTTTTCCGTAGTACTGCTGGCGAAACAGATAGAACGAAGGGAAAAGCGATGGAACATATAAAATAACTGGGTGGGCACCCAAACAAGACTGTAGTTTATGCTGTTTATAATGGAAGCTGAAAACAAAGGGTTTTATCTTGATTCGTGGAGGCCCGTTTACTGATGTATCAACCGCATAATTCTTCATCGCCAACTCTGACGTTGACGGCTATGCTTTCGGTTCCGCGGGGAAACCATGCCGACTGAAAATGCCATTATAACAATTGCCAAGGAATGGGAGACCATCAAGGCAACTAGAAAATAAAGGGTGTAAACACTGGCGTCCCCTTGACGTCTTATGATATAATTAAGAAAGTTAAGAAAAGGGTTTTTTCCCTATACTTAAATTGGTCTTCTCGAACCGCCAGGGGAGCGTACACAAGGTTGTTTGACTGGTAGTAAAGGTTCCTGAGGTAAGTAGTCGGGCGTACTGTAGTTGTCCGGTTGCAAACTAATAACAGGCTCCAACCACAGGAGCCCTGTGTTAGCGGATATTTGATTCCTCTGCTTTTTATGAGCAGAGGAATTTCTTGTTTTATAGGCGAAAATTGTCAGTGGGATTTAACTTGAAAGATGTCATTGACCGCTGGGAAGGCGAATACGCGTTCCTGGATATTGTAAGGAAAGAAGAAAATATTAAAATGACCCGGATCTCGATGCCAGGGAAGGTAATGATAAGTTGGTGGTGTCAGGCAGTGCAGTGTCATATGTGCATTCTGTCGATCTTAGCAGGATTTCTCGTTTTCCTGTAGAAAACCATAATTATAACAAAATACTTTTTCATTTTTTCGAGCCCCCATACCTAAGGCTAAGCTAAGGTCTTGGGGCCGACAGGGTGCAACTGGAAACGGGTGTGCCTCCCGGTGTGGAAAGAAAAATGCTAGATAAATGCCATCTTGTATGCCGGGCTAAACTAGGAGTTTAGCCTTTTATACTTATGTGGCTTTATGAGGTCAGTTGTGCTTTCCACAACTGGCCTTTTTTATAGCCCAAGCCATGGGGCCGGGGTAAAGGAACCCATTAGGGAGTAAAGAGGGGAAGGATAATAAAGTGCATATACTGATCTCCATAGATGATACAGATGAAATGAAAAGGGACGGGATAGAGGTAAGAGGTACCGGTGAATTGGCTGGCATGATTGCTGCTCGCATCGAGGAACGGGGTTGGGGAAGATGTGAACCGGTTACCCGCCATCAATTGCTGGTTCATCCCGATATACCATATACCTCACATAATAGTGCCATGTGTTTTGCTGCCCACATAGCAGCTCATCGTTTGCAGGATATAACTGCACTGGCCGGGGATTTTTTGTGGGCTGAGAGTGCCCCAGGTTCAGATCCGGGCCTGTGTATTGTGGTTCCGGAAAGGGTCCTGATGCCAGGCTGGCTGATGTCTTTTGCTTTTATGGCCAAAAATGTGGTGCTTACAAAGGATGAGGCCTATGAACTGGCAGGTGCATTAGGTATCCACCTTTCTGAACATGGCGGTACCGGTGATGGAGTGATCGGAGCCATGGCCGGAGCCGGGCTCCGGTTTAGCGGCAATGATGGCAGGTTCCGGGGTAAACTCAAATTCAAATCAGCCGATAACACGCTTACGGTAAGGGAAATCTGTAGCCGGACCATTGTGGAGCAGGTAAAGAGTATTAAAGACGGAAGAGTTCTGGATTGGGAGGAGAGGGTGTTGTTGGGTGAAGGCCCCAAAGCAGTTTTAATGAACGGTTTGGCAGTTATGTTGGTAGAATCATGTACAGGCGATGAATCATGCTGGTGGCAGACCTGCTCCAAAAGCCAGGTTAAAGCTTATTAGAGGTGATTTTGATGTGGATAATAAATGAGCGAGGCGAGCAGGTATTTGCCCAAGGACAGTCAGCGTGGGCTGCTGCTGCTCAACAGGCCAATCTCTGCCCGGCTTTTAAAGCTGACGATGAGGACGAATGGGTAGCTGATCAAGCGATTTCCTGTTACAATTGTGCGTATCGAAGATGGACCCAGGACTCTTTTGTCTGTTGCAAACCCTCCTTGAGGGACAAGTCTTCAGCCTAGTGATTAGTGCTTTGGCAACTCCCTGCCTTTTACCAACTCAGAATGGCCTGCAACACTTACCTTAAACTCCGAAGATTTAGCTCGGTCATGCTGCTTGGCTGTATCTTCAGGTAAGGTAACCCACAAAAAACACATATCACTTTCCTCCTAACTTATATAATTAAGCTTGGAGCTATTATTGACCAGTTGCCTGCTTATTATGTAAGGCAAGTAATTCTTATCGCTCCTTACACTGCTGCTTACCCATAGAACAGAAAAAGTCGGTTGACAGCAATAATCAGCAGGGGCATCATGGACTTAACGCAATGAAAGCCGAAAATCTTGGTTTAAAGCAGTTGGTGAATGAAAATTTGCTGCTTAACCGGTCATATATGAAGGGGTGAGCTGTTCATGAAGATTCTTCATACCTCGGATTGGCATTTGGGACAGAGCCTTTTTAACCACAAAAGATATGAGGAATGTGCTGCATTTTTGTCCTGGCTGGGCGACCTTATTGAAGGAGAAGATATACAGGCCCTGCTGGTAGCGGGAGATATTTTTGACAATAGTGCGCCCAGCCACCGGGCTCAGGAATTATATTATCGCTTCTTATGTCGGATAGCTCAATCATCTTGCCGCCATGTGGTTATAATCGCCGGCAATCACGATTCTCCTTCCTTTTTAAATGCCCCCCGGGAAGTGTTGAGGTTTTTAAATGTTCATGTTATTGGCAGCATTGGGGAGGATTGCTCTGAAGAGGTCTTGTTGCTCAAAGACCTCCAGGGAGAACCGGAATTAATTGTCTGCGCTGTTCCTTATTTAAGGGATCGGGATATACGTCGAGCTGAAGGCGGAGAAAGCCGGGAGGAAAAAGAACGGAAACTCCTGGAAGGAATAAAGGAGCATTATCATAAGGTCTGTGAGCAAGCCCAGAAAATACGAGAGGCTATTGGCCGACCTTTGCCCATTGTGGCTATGGGACATCTCTTTGCTGCTGGAGGCAAGACCGTGGAAGGAGACGGAGTAAGGGATCTCTATGTGGGATCTTTGGCCCAGGTAGGTGTGGAGGTATTTCCAGGCTGTATTGATTACCTGGCTTTGGGTCACTTGCATAGTCCCCAGTTGCTAGGAGGCAATGAGTGCTACCGCTATTCAGGCGCACCTCTGGCCATGGGATTTGGAGAAGCCGGTCGGCCAAAATCGGTCTGCAAGGTACAGTGGTCGGAAGAAGGTCCTCAAGTTAAGACCATTCCGGTACCGGTTTTCCAAGTATTACAACGGATTGAAGGATCCTGGACCTCCATTCAAGAGGGGATAGAAAATCTAATTAGAGAAGAAGCCAAGGTTTGGGTGGAGATTATCTATAATGGAGAAGAAGTGTTGACTGACTTGCGGGAACGGATTGAAGAAGCGGTACAGGGAACATCCATTGATGTTTTGCGGATTAAAAACAATCGTATACTGGAGGGGGAGATGTTTGGCATCAATGAAGAAGAGATGCTGGGGGAATTGGATGTAGAAGAAGTGTTTTCCCGTTGCCTGGATGCTAATAAAGTACCAGAAGATCAGCGTCCGGGATTATGGCAAAGCTATCGCGAAGTGATTGCTTCCCTGCAGGAAGAAGACCTGCTGGCCGAGTAAAAGGGGGAGAATTGTGAAAATACATAAATTGCGCTTGGGGAATTTAAACTCCCTGGTGGGAGAATGGGAGATTGATTTTAGTGACAAGGCTTTTCAGGCTCATAGTATTTTTGCCATTACCGGTCCTACCGGTGCGGGCAAAACTACCATTCTGGATGGGATTTGCCTGGCCTTGTACGGTATGACTCCCCGGCTAAGCAAAATAAACCAGTCCAATAATGAAATCATGTCCCGTCACTGTGCTTATTGTTTCGCCGAGCTGGAATTCGAAACCCATAAGGGAATCTTTCGGGCTTATTGGAGCCAGCGCCGGGCTAGAAATAAAGCAGGAGGAAAGCTGCAGGCGTATAAGCATGAGATTTCGGATGCGATAAACGGGAAGGTCTTGGAGAGCAAAGCCTCTCTGGTACCTGAGCTGGTAAGGGAAATATCTGGTATGGATTTTGAACAGTTTACTCGTGCCATCCTTTTGGCTCAAGGCGGTTTTGCGGCCTTTTTACAAGCTTCAGCAGATGAGCGAGCACCTATTTTGGAGCAGATAACCGGGACTGAAATCTATACCTTGATTTCTCGTAAAGTACATGAACGCAGCAGGGAAGAGAAGAATGAATTGGAAGGATTAAAAATGCTAGGAGCCGGCATTCAGGTATTGAGTGAGGAAGAGGAAAGCAGCTTGGTTCGGCAGTTAGAGCTGCAGGAAGAAGAGAAAAAAACTAAAGAAAAGCGGAAAGCTGCTTTGGAACAGGAATTGAAATGCCAGGCCAATATTTTCAGCCTGGAAAGAGAACTGGCTCTTTTAAACGCTGACTGGGAAGATTTTCAGCAGCGAAAGGATTCTTTTGAGCCTAACCGGCAGAGGTTGGAACTGGCGCGTAAGGCGCTTCTTTTGGATGGCCCCTTTGCTGCTTTGTGCAGCATGCGGGAGCAGCAGGAACGGGACAACTGCCGCTGCAATGTACTGCTGCAAGAGCTGCCGGAACAAAGCCGGAGGAGGGAAGATGCCAGGAAAGAGGTGGAGCAATTAACGGCCCAGGTAGGCAAACTGAAAGAGAAGCTGCGTAGAGAGTTGGAAATCATTAAAGTAGTCCGGGAATTGGATCTGCAGCTCAGACAGGGAGAAGCTTCCGTTAAACAATATCAAGGGGAAATGGAGGCCTATAAACGAAAGATTGAGCAAATACTGAAAGAAAAGGAAGATGCCAGGAAAAAGTTGGAGCAATACCAGACTGAGTTGGAAGAATGCCAGGAGTACTTGAAAAAACATCAGGCTGACCAGTCTTTGATCAGTAATTTAACCGGAATAAATAAAAGCTTGCTTAGATATCTGAATCAGGCGAGCCAATTGGAAGGAGCTAATAGAGAGCTAAGGAAAGCGGAAAAGCAACGGCTGCTGGCCCAGGAAGAGTGTCAGGAGCAGGATAGAATCTACGAGAATTTACAAAAAGAGCTGAAATCCCTAGAAGTGGAATGGGAAGTTCTAAAAGGGGAAATAAAATCCTTAAGCGGTGAACGGGACTACCCCTCCTGGCTAGTGGAACTGCAGGGCATGAGGGAGCGCCGCACCCTGCTGGAAAGCTTGGAACTGCTCATCAATCAAAAAGATGATTCACTGCAAAAACAGGATTCCCTGCACCAAGAACTTATGGCTCTAGAGGAAAAAGAGCATAGCCTGGCCGACGAAATCCCGCTTTGGATTAAAGAGTGCAAGCACTATGAACAGGATGTGGAAAGGCTGCAAACTCAAATACAACTGCTAAGTCGAATCCGGGATCTGGAAGAGGAGCGGCAACACCTGCAAGATGGCCAACCCTGTCCCCTGTGTGGCTCACCCCATCATCCCTATGCTCAGGGTCAGATACCCCTTATGGACCAAAGTGAAAAAGAGCTGCGACAGGCCCGGATAGCATTAAAGCAGGCCCAACAGGAACTAAGCAGCCGAGAATTGGAGCAAGGCCGGGTGATGACTGAGAAGAAACTTTTAAGCCGATCTCTCCAGGAAGAAAAGGCCGCTTACGCAAAATTGGATCAACAATATCAAGAAAAATTAGGGCATTCGGGACTTAAGCTGCCTGATAAAGATACCACCCTTTACATCAAGAAATTGCTCCAAGAGCTGCAAAGTTCTATTGCAGGACTTAAAACTACCATAGCCCAATTAGAGGAAAAGCAAGAAAAAGAAAGAGAGTTGAAGACATCCCTGGAAAGCATGAAAACTGCTGTATTGGAAGCCGAAAGAATTTGCCAGCAAAGAGTTACGGAACATACTGTGTCCCTGCACCAGGAAGAGGAGGCAGGCAGAATGGCAGGAGCTATTCAGGATGAGCTGCATGCTTTACAACGGGAAATAATGTTGGAATTGGCGCCTTACGGGATTGACCCCTTGCAGATGCCGGATGTGGATTCAATTAAGAAGCAGCTAAAACAGCGTCAGGAAGCCTGGATTAGGCAAGAGAAAAGGAAAGAGCGGCTGGAGCAGGAGATTCGCTTAATGGATCAAGTGATCAAACAGCAAGAAATGCAGCTAAAAAATAACTATAAGGAACAAGAGGATTTGGGCTGCAAGCTGGAGAAAAGTGAAGAAAGTCACAAACGTTTAAAGCAGAGCCGTCTGGATTTATATGGTGTAAGGAATCCCGATGATGAAGAAGCCCGGATTCAGGACCAGCTTGCTAGCAGTGAAAAAGAACTGGACCTAGCCAAGGAAGATTTCATGGCTAGGGATAGCCACTTAAAACAAATGCAGGAACAGTTGGAGGAACTGCAGGCTGGCATCGAGGAACGAAAGCCCTTATTAGTGCAAAGGGAAGAGGAATTTCGCCTGAACTTGAAATCATACGGTTTTACCGATGAAAAGGACTATATGCTAGCCTGTTTGCCGGAAGACGAACAGCGGCAGCTAGTCCAGCAGGTCGATGAACTAAGCCGGGAAGAAACTGAACTGCAGACCCGTTGCCATGATAAGAGGAAAGCCTTGAAGGCAGAAAAAGAAAAGCAGCAGAGTGAATACAGCCGCGAAGAATTGGAACTAGAGCTAAGCCAGTGTGAAAAGGTCCTGGAAGAACTAGATAAGAGTATAATAACAGCCCAGCTGAAGCTTGAAAACAACCAGAGCAAGCAGGGTAGATTAAAGAAGCTGAAAGAGCAAATAGAAAAGCAGAAAAAGGAATACCATAGATGGGAACTGCTAGATCACTTGATCGGTTCTCATGACGGCAAACGCTATCGCAACTTTGCCCAGGGAGTAAGCTTTGACCTGATGATAGCATACGCCAATAGGCAATTGCGTAAGATGAGTGATCGCTATTTGTTAATACGGGATAATAGGCAATCACTGGCCTTAAACGTAATCGACAACTATCAGGCGGGTGAGATCCGCTCCACCAAGAATCTTTCCGGCGGAGAGAGCTTCCTGGTCAGTTTATCCCTGGCTTTGGGTCTTTCCTCCATGGCCAGTCAAAAGGTTCGGGTGGATTCCTTATTCCTGGACGAAGGCTTTGGTGCTCTGGATGATGAAGCTCTGGACACGGCCCTGAATACCCTGGCCAGTCTGGAACAAGATGGTAAAATGATAGGGGTCATTTCCCATGTACCCGCTTTGAAAGAGAGGATTAGCACCCAGATCCAGGTCATACCCCAATCCGGAGGACGAAGTATCCTCAAGGGACCGGGATGTAGATTAATAGGCTGATTGATTAAGTTCCAGTTTCAGACGCCCCCTGCATATTTATACCTCCAAAGCAGTTTTGCTGGGGTTTTCACAGGGGAAGAAATTCCAATTATTGATCAATTGCATCGATAGTTATATTACTTAGCAGGGCGGGATAGAATCTAAGCTGCGCTGATTTCACCAATAAAAGTGTTGCAAAAGTGTCACTGTTTGTGAACTTTAGTTTAAAGCCGAACAGTTTTGATACAAAAATGTGACAAATTTCGATAAAATATTACGAACACATAATAATTTGAGTGCCCTTCGAAAAGGGGCATTTTCTTATCTTTGGCTTCTTTTTTATTCTATTTGGTTGTTTGGCATGGAATTTGCAATAAATATAATCAAACAAAAGAAGCGGAAGGACGTTTTAGCTAAGGGAAAGTGAATGTTGTAACTAGCACAAGTTCGTGCCAGGATATGAAAGGAGATGAAATTTATGGCTAAAGTATTGGAAGAAATGTCGAATTATATCTACACTGAGGTTGATAATGGATCACAGACTATTTCCTGTCCTCGTTATATGAATGATGTTTATACACTGGGTATCGATCTGCAGTATTACATTGGTGATATATATTTACAAATGGCAGAAATAAGCCGGGGGGATATAAGATCTCAGTACAAGAAAATGGCAGTTAGTGAATTAGAAATAAAGGAAAAGATTGAGAAAATCAATAATGCCCGTTTAAATGAATTGCTGACCCAATTCTATAATAACGGAGGACAGATAATAGAAGCCCCCTTAACCTCTGATCAGGCTAAGGAGTTACAACCCTTTTTCAACCGGCTTTTGGATACTTATTTCAAACGGCTAGAGAGCCTGCTGGTTTTGGCGGCTGAAGGTAGTATAACTCCGGAGCGGCTGGATAGGATGATAAATTTTGATACCCTTGAAATGTACGGTAATGTATCCAAGCTATTTAAAGTTGATGAAATAGTTCAAGGCTTTAACAATTTAATAAGCATCAGAGAAAGCGTTCGCAAATAGAAGAAGAACAATTGGAAAGAAAGGTGGGAAATAATATGTTAAGTAAGAAAAGTGTTATAATCCGCTATGCCATATGTTTATCCTGTTTCCTGCTATCTGGTACCGGAACGGTTGAAGGTTGGCTGGCCACCTTCTGTGGAGTATTTGGCACCATAGAACTGGGCACCGCTTTACTCCAGTATTCACCCCTGGTGGAACTCCTTAGCAAGACCGGCCTGAAAGTCCCGGAAGTAGTGTTGACCCAAGATATGAGTTATACGTACTCAGACCGTAAGGCACACCTGGCAGGCAGCTTAAAAAAGTGATCCAGCAACTAACATAAACTCTTCACACTCTCCTTGGTACCCCGGTAAGAATCTTTGCCGGGGTACCAGGCTTTTTATGCTCCTTGTAACAGCAAGATGCTGATTGTTCAGAACTTCCTTAAATAGGCGATCAAGCATTGCTCTGTCCCGCTGTTGATCATCTATACCCTGGTCCCTAAAGCAAAGTAACAACTTGAAGATAAAGCCAAGTATTTAGAAAGATACGAGAATGATATATAATGTATAAAATACCTTTATTAGAAGGAGAACGGAATGATTAGTATAAGCAAATTGCTTTTCGATGATGAATACTTTGGAGACAGCCTTCGTTACCATCATGCTTCAAGAGGGGCTAGCCATGGTACCACCAGTGGTTCAGGGCCGGTGGTGGTTTGGAATTCCACCCGGACCTGCAATCTAAATTGTATTCATTGTTATATGGATTCAGAGGCCAAAAAGTATTCAGGTGAACTTACTACTGAAGAAGCCAAACAAATGATTGATGATCTAGCCGATTTCAAGGTGCCAGTTTTATTGTTCTCGGGAGGAGAACCCCTGATACGCCCGGATATTCTGGAGTTAGCTGAATATGCGGGCTCCAAGGGTATAAGGCCCACCTTGTCAACCAATGGCACCCTGATAAGCCGGGAGGTGGCTCAGCGGATAAAGGATATCGGGGTAGGCTATGTAGGCATCTCCTTGGATGGTTTGCGGGAAGTGAATGATAAATTTCGCGGAAAGCCCGGAGCCTTTCAATCGGCCATGGAGGGAATACAGAACTGTGTGGCGGTAGGGCAGCGGGTAGGTTTACGCTTTACCATCAACAGGCATAACCTGGCTGAGTTGGATAATATATTTGATTTTATCGAAGAAGAAAAAATCAATCGGGTTTGTTTTTATCACCTGGTATATTCGGGCCGTGGAAATCAAATGATACAAGATGATGTCAGCCCGGAAGAATCAAGAAAAGCAATGGACATCATTATTCGCCGTACCATTGATTTCGAACAACGGGGGCTGAAAAAAGAGATTCTCACCGTAGATAATCATTGTGATGGGGTCTATCTGTATTTGCGGGCTCTAAAGGAGGATCCGGACAAAGCCCAATCCATAAAAGATCTGCTCAGCATGAACGGCGGCAACCGGTCCGGAATAGCTTTTGCCCAAATCGATCCTCTAGGTTACGTCCATCCGGATCAGTTCACCCAACATATAAGCTTTGGTAATATTCGGGAACGAAAGTTTGGCGATATATGGACTGATTTATCCCATCCTATTCTGGCCGGTCTAAAAGACCGCAAGCCCTTATTGAAAGGACGATGTGCCAAATGTACATTCCTCCACCTTTGCAATGGTAATTTCAGGACCAGGGCGGAAGCGGTGACTGGAGATTTCTGGGAGTCGGATCCAGCCTGTTATCTGAGTGACCAAGAGATAGGCCTTGTACAGTAGGCGTTAAATGCCTGGAAACGCTGGAACTGAAAGGAGTATAATTCCTGGTTCAGGCAGAAACTGATAGATTCCTGGCTTTGATAATAAGTACAAGTAGATGAGGAAGGATGTAAGAAATAAATATATAATAATGAGGTAGTATTATAGTAAGGAGAAGGCATGAAGAATATTAAAGATACGGTATTTGAGGTTGCTTTAGCAGTTCTACCGGTTACTCTATTCGTAATCCTGCTACAGATAGTATTGCGATTACCGATTGCAGTTGTAGTACAATTCTTGGTTGGTGCGGTTATGGTCACCATTGGTTTAATTCTCTTCTTATTGGGTGTCCATCTCGGTTTGCTTCAAATAGGAGAATCAACCGGAGCTGTTCTACCCAAGGTAGGTAAAGCGTGGCTTGTAGTCCTGTTTGGCTTTCTTTTAGGCTTTGTTGTGACCATAGCCGAGCCAGATGTTAGAGTCTTGGCTACTCAAGTGGATATGGTGTCCGGAGGGGCTATTTCCAAAAACCTTTTAATCAGCACGGTGGCTTTGGGTGTGGCTATATTTGTGGGTTTGGGTATGTTGCGGGTGATTGTAGGAATTCCGCTAAAATACCTGCTATTAGTAAGTTACGGGCTCATACTCATATTGGCCTTGTTCACGCCAGCAGAATTTGTGCCAGTTGCCTTAGATGCGGGTGGTGTAACTACAGGACCCATGACCGTACCTTTTATTATTGCTTTAGGCGTTGGGGTAGCTTCTGTTCTGGGAGGCCGAAAAACTTCAACTGACGGCTTTGGCTTCGTAGCCTTAGGTTCTATAGGACCTATTTTAGCGGTGTTGTTGTTGGGAGTGATTTATGCTTGAATGAAATTCAGATTTTTACCGGTTTTACTCATGTTCTACAGGAAGTAGCAATGGCTTTGATCCCCCTGGCCATTATATTCTTATTTCTACAAATATGGCTGTTAAAATTTCCAAAACAAAGAGTGATTAATATATTGAAGGGCTTATTCTTAACATTTATAGGTTTGTCATTTTTCCTCCAGGGGGTTTATGTTGGCTTTTTACCGGTTGGTGAAATAATAGGTAAAGCTCTTGGCGCTCTATATCACAACTGGTTATTGATACCGATAGGCTTTGTTCTGGGTTTTGTTGCAATATTTGCTGAACCGGCAGTGCGTGTGTTAAATTATGAGGTAGAAAAGGCTTCGGGAGGATTTATTCCACAGCAACTAATGCTATATACATTATCCCTGGGAGTTGCCATTTCTGTAGCCTTAGCGATGGCGAGAATATTATTTGGTTTACCCCTCTGGTCTATAATAATTCCAGGCTATATAATAGCCTTTGCAATGACTCATTACTCGACTCCCTCCTTTGTGGCTATCGCTTTTGACTCAGGAGGGGTCGCAACTGGTCCTATGACCGTAACCTTTATTTTAACCATGGCATTAGGGGTTGCCTCGGCTATAGAAGGCCGCGATCCTTTACTTGAAGGGTTTGGGATGATAGCCCTGGTTGCACTTGCTCCTATTTTATCGGTTTTAACACTGGGACTACTATATAATCAAAAGGGGAAAGAAAATGAACGAAGTCTTACCGACATTTAAGCTATTGATTACTATTGTCAATTCTGGTATGGGCCGAAAAGTAGTTAAGGCTTCAAAGGAAGCAGGGGCCGAAGGTGGAACTACTATGCTCGGGAAGGGTACTGGAACTCATGAAATAAAATCCATATTCGGCATTCCCATTGAACCGGAAAAAGAGGTTATTTTTACCTTAACCACTGAAGATAAATTAGATAGTATTTTTCAAGCGATCATTTCTACCGCAAAACTAAATAAAGCTGGTTATGGGATTGCTTTTATCATCGATATCAATAAAGCAGCAGGTATCTGTCATTTACGCTTACCTGAGGTAAGTGCTCATAAGAGTGTGGGAGTGATTAAAATGGCCAACAGCAGCGAGATTTTATATGATTTGATAGTTACCATAGTTAATAAGGGTGATGCGGAAAAGGTAGTGGATGCTTCTAAAAAGGCCGGCGCTGAAGGTGGTACCATTCTAACTGGTCGTGGAACAGGAATTCATGAAAAGGCCAAATTGTTCGGCATCTCAATAGAGCCGGAAAAAGAAATCATTCTAACTCTGATCGACCGTCAACAAAGCAATATGGTTTTAGAAGCCATTATCAATGAAACCCAACTAAATAAGCCCGGGAAAGGGATTATATTCACAATGGAAGTGGAGAAAGTTGCCGGAATTAATCATGCCTTTAACCGGATGGTAAATGAGAGGCTGGCGGAAGAATAGAATATAGCTGAGACAAGTCCCTTTCTTATATGGAAAGGGAAAAGGATCAATTAAACATGACGGGGGTAAACCAAGAGGCAGCTATAATACCAGTCAAAGTTTCCCCCGTAATGATTTTAAATCATCACTGTGGGATGGTTTTTAGCATTCTATCCATTCACCATCATAAGGAATATACACTCTTTCACTCAGGCTTTTCTCTTCAAGCAGAGATTTTAACATATCCCGGGTTAACCCACAATGATCCAGGATTCCAGATGAACCGCAATCACTTTGGCCCATGGAGCATATTCAGCAACCTTAAAAAGACCCTCTGCGCTCATGGTAATTGGACCGCCACTGCTAAACTGGGCTGCTCCCGCGAAGCAAATTATAATCCTCGGCTGGTATTCTTCTAGCACTTTCTGCACCTCTGCACAGCAGATAGTATCACCCGTAATGTATAAAGACGGCTCTGTCTTTGATTCAAGTAGAAATCCAGATACCGGCCCAATTTTTTGTCCAATATTGCCGGTTCCATGTTGACCATCGGTTCTTATCAGCACCAGAAAAATAGTTGATGTGGAATTGGACAACGGAGAAACTTTGGAGGCCGCAGTCTATATCTGGAATGGATGGGTTTAGGGAAGCAATATAAGTACAAAAATGGCCTGGGAAGTCCCCGCTCTTCTCTATTCTTACCAGGCTAATACACTAATGGAGAGTTTTTTGATATAATATTAATATAGTGTAGTGACGACGGCAGATTTTCAGTTGTCGAAACTGCATTTTTTATTATTCGAATCAAAAAAGATGCTCTTTCTGACAGCCAAGGAGGAATATTTGTGTTTAAGGTCAACGATTATGTTATGTACGGATCTACCGGAGTGTGTAAGATTATAGATATCAGTAAAGAAAAGCATATTAGTATCAATAGTGAAGAAACCGACTACTATGTTTTACACCCGGTTTTTAACGATAATATAGTTATTAAGATTGCCGTGAATAATCCCAATGCGCCGATTCGAGCAATCCTTACCAAAGATGAAGTTTTATCATTAATAAAGACCATGCCAGAACAGGAAACCATTTGGATAGATGATAACAGAGAAAGAAGTGAATATTTCAAAGCTATACTAAAATCAAAAGAAAGCGAAGATTGGGTTAAGCTGATTAAGACCCTGTTTCTCGAGAAAGAAGCTAGATCCCTGGTGGGCAAAACACTAACCAAGACCGATGAAGGCATTATGAATACAGTCGAAAAACTTTTGTATGAAGAATTCGCAATAGCTTTAGGCATTTCACCGGATGAGGTACTTGCCTTTATTGAAGAATATATTCCTAAATAGATAATAGTACCTCAAACTCTGTGCAAGACAAGACCCGAAACGTTCCCTTGTCTTGTTGAAAGGATGGGTCTGGTGGCCAGGATCTTGCTGGTGGAAGATGATAAAGCCATAGCGGCGGGAATTGAATATTCCCTTTTACAAGAGGGATTTTCCGCTGTTCTATGCCATGATTTTAGAACAGCGCAAAAGCTGCTGGATCAGGATTTGGATCAGTTTGACTTATGCTTGTTTGATTTGTCACTGCCAGACGGCAGTGGGTATGATTTGTGTGATTTGGTAAAAAAGCGAAGCAATATCCCTGTTATTTTCCTGACCGTCATTGATGACGAAGTTAATGTGGTAATGGGTCTGGACATGGGAGCAGATGATTATATAACCAAGCCCTTTCGCATTCGAGAGCTTATTTCCCGTATCAAATCGGTTATGCGCCGCTATTCCCCGGAGGGGCAGGTTAGAGATCGGGTGGAAATAGGGGACATACAGATTAATGTTCGGGAGGGAAAGGTTTATAAAATGGGAGCGGAAATCATTCTGACCGCTTTGGAGTACCGCTTGTTACTTGTTTTTGCCAATCATATCGGACAGGTCCTCAGCCGGAGTCAGATTTTGGAGCAGATCTGGGATGTAGCGGGGGATTTTGTAAATGATAACACCTTAACTGTGTATATTAAAAGATTAAGAGGCAAGCTGGAGGACGATCCGAAAAATCCCATCCTTATAAAAACTGTGCGGGGTTTGGGATATAAGGTTGGTGATTAAGATGTTTCGTAACCGGGAAATCCAGCTATTTTCCCTGGTCATGGCCGGCATAAGTTTAGTTGCCGCCACCGCCGCAGCATTTATTTCTCAGTCAGCTGTGGTTGTGGTTTTGTCTACCGCTTTTCTATTGATAGCATGCAGCCTCTTATTCACCCGGTGGAGGTATCGGGAAATAGCCAGGCTTTCCCAATACCTGCGCAAGATCAATACCGGTAACTATTCTCTGGATATTCGGGATAATCAGGAAGGCGAGCTTAGTATTCTAAAAAATGATATTTATAAAGTAACCTTGATGTTGACAGAACAAAGTAAGCTATGGCAGCAGGAAAAACTGCGGCTTACCGATGTCATAGCCGATATATCACACCAACTGAAAACCCCCCTCACCTCCATGCTGGTAATGGCAGATTTGCTGAGTGACAGTAAGCTGCCTGAAGCTAAAAGGAGTGAATTTACCCATAAAATAGTACTACAACTGGAACGAATTGATTGGCTGGTCTCTTCCTTATTAAAACTCTCCAAAATTGATGCGGGAACGGCAGTGTTTAAAAAGGAACTGGTAAGAGTACCAGAACTTTTGGAAAAAGCCATTGAGCCTCTTCTTATTCCCATGGATATCAAAGAACAAAGCATCAGCTTAAAGGGTGAAGAGAGTGTTTCTTTTATTGGGGATTTAAAATGGAGCCAGGAGGCCTTTATCAACATATTGAAAAACTGTGTCGAGCACACTCCGGCCGGGGGGTCCATTGATGTTTCTTACACCGAAAATGCATTGTTTACGGAAATCGTCATTGCTGATAATGGTTCAGGAATCCCCAAAGAGGACTTGCCTTATATCTTTAAACGTTTTTACAAAGGGAAAAATGCCGGCGATGATAGTGTTGGCATTGGCCTGGCTATGGCTCATAGTATTATTTCCAGTCAAAATGGAATTATCGAGGTTAAGAGCCAGGAAGGAGAGGGAACCAAGTTTACGATAAAGTTCTATAAACAAATCATCTAATTCCTTGGCTTTCGCCTCAGGATGACAAGTATAAATGAAAGGGCAAACTATTAATGCGAAATCTTTAAGTGACTAAATTGTTATATTATAGTCACTTATTTGTCATTTTGGACAGATATACTGTAAGTCAATACATCAAAAAGGAGTTTTATCATGGAGATTTTAAGGATTGAACGTCTGTCTAAAATTTACGGTCAAGGGGAAACGGCAGTAAAAGCCCTGGATGAGGTCTCTTTTTCCGTTGAAGAGGGGGAGTTTATTGCCATTATTGGTCCATCGGGATCAGGCAAATCCACCCTTTTACATTTACTGGGAGGTGTTGACCGCCCCAGCAGCGGGAAAGTATGGATAGGTAATACCGACATTTATGATCTGAACGAAACTCAGCTGGCTATCTTCAGGCGCAGGCAGATTGGTTTGGTTTACCAGTTCTATAATCTGATTCCGGTCTTGACGGTGGAGGAAAATATTACTCTGCCTTTATTGCTGGATGGCCATCAGGTGGATAGGCAGCATTTTAATAATATCGTAAATATTTTGGATCTAAAAGACCGCTTAAGTTATCTGCCTAATCAACTATCGGGCGGGCAACAGCAAAGGGTGTCAATCGGCCGGGCTTTGATCAATAACCCGGTTCTTATGCTGGCCGACGAACCCACCGGTAATCTGGACAGCAAAAACAGCCAGGAAATAGTCAGTTTGTTAACCATGTTTAATAAGACATATAAGCAAACCCTCTTGGTGATTACCCATGATGAACGAATTGCATTACAGGCGAATAGAATCATTTCCATAGAAGATGGCAGAATAGCCCGGGATGAGGTGATTCGCTCATGAACATTGTAAACCGGCTGACTTTAAGAAATATGTGGCAAAACAAACGCAGAACCCTGGTTACCATTATCGGGGTAATTATTTCAGTTGCTATGGTCACAGCGGTAACCACTCTGGGGGTCTCCTTTATGGATTTGCTGCAAAGATTGACCATTGCCAGGGATGGAGAGTGGCATGTCCTGTACCGGGATGTAAACCAGGAACAGCTACAGGCGATTAAGAACGATGAA
>JAAYNQ010000105.1 GCA_012520725.1 Syntrophomonadaceae bacterium
GAAGACCGCCCCTACAACTGCCTGAACATGTGCTTGGAGATATGGGCTTTGGACGGGTGGACTGCATACGGGTCACACTGTGTAGGGGCGACCTGCGGTCGCCAGCCCGTCCGGCAGAATACCGTGGCAAACCCGGGTTGGCGGGCGGTCGAAGACCGCCCCTACAAATTTGCACCACTTAATATCGCTGGAATGGTATTAAGCATTTTCGTGGGGATAAGGCCGGGTGATGATAATATGGTTTCCGCCAATTACTAGGATTCCATCAGGGTTTTTAAATCGGAATCCAGGGCTTCCATATCAAATTCCAGAACCTGCTCCAAGTTTTCTTCCTGCAAGGGGTAGAGATTCATAATATAGAAGCGATCACTTTCCTTGATCAGCATGGCCATTTCCCGACCCAGGGATTGTCCGCTCCGGCTCAGCTCATAAACCACCAGTGCACCATATTGACCGGTGCGGGAATACCGGGGGTCGATCTTTATGCTCATCTCGTCCGGAGCAGGATTATATTCTTCAACCAGAGCAAAGAACTTGGCGGTTTCCTTTTCCAGAGTCGGGCGTTCCTTCAGCAGTTGCGAAGGTTTTTCTTCAGCATATTCAGGCAAGAACTGGGCCGCCCAAAAGACGCTTATATTCTGAGCAGCGAGTTCATAATCATGAACAAAGTAAGCCTCATAGAATTCACTAACGGTATCTTCCGGGGTTGGAAAATCCATATATGCGGCATAATAATACATGGCTCCTAAAATAACTAGGACCAGAACCAGCAAGCTGCGAGGTACCTGGTAAATATTTTTTTCCAATTTTGCTGACCTCCTGTATTGGGGTTTACCCAAAGAATAGTTATCCTGCTTTACCGGTGTTATAATTGTCAAATGCCAGGAGCGCTCTTTGATCCCCAGTGGCAGAGCCCGAAGTTTCCCTGCTCCTGCCTCTGATCATAGGGCTAAAACAGCATCCCGATGAACTTTAAAACCCAAACTTCTATGGCTGCTTAGCAAAAGTAATGCTAAGTATGGCCTTTTCTGCAGGGTTCTTTGGCTAAGACAGCAAATGACTTTCTGCAAGCGGAAGCAAGTATGCCAATAAAAAAATTGTAACAGATTACAGCAAGTGGATAAAGCAAATTCAGGGGGAGTTTTTTATGCCATCCACAATAGTAGTAATTGGTGGCGGACCAGCCGGTATGATGGCGGCCATCAATGCCCGGGCCAACGGAGCCAGGGTAATATTAATCGAGAAAAACCAGCGGGTCGGGAAGAAACTGGGTATTACCGGGAAAGGAAGGGGCAATATCACCTCCATGGTAGACCGGGAGCAATTCATCGCTTCCTATCCGGGCAATGGCAGATTTCTTTACAGTGTACTCAACGAGTTTTCCAATTATGATTTAATTGATTTTTTTGCTGCTAAAGGACTTAAAAGCAAAGTAGAAAGGGGCCAAAGGGTATTTCCTGAAAGTGACCGGGCCCTGGATGTGGTCAATCTGCTCTATAAGGAAATGCAGGCTCAGAAGGTCGAGATCCGCCTGGGACAGCCGGTTGAGGGATTATCAATAGAAGCAAAGCGGGTAAGGGGAGTAATCTGTTCGGGGCAGAAAATCAAGGCTGATGCAGTAATAATAGCCACCGGAGGCCTTTCCTATCCAGCTACCGGCTCCAGCGGGGATGGGTATCGCTGGGCCCGGGACGCTGGTCACCGCTTGATAGCCCTCCGTCCCTCTCTGGTACCATTGATTTGCCAGGAAGAATGGGTTAAGGAACTACAGGGATTGAGCCTGAAAAACGTTGAGGCTTCATCCTTTAAAGAAGATGGCACCCTGATCAACCGGGATTTTGGTGAGATGCTCTTTACCCATTTCGGAGTGTCCGGGCCTATTATTCTAAGCATGAGCTGCGATATCGGCCGCTACCTCTATGAGCAGAAAAAGCCGGTTCCCCTGTTGATAGATTTAAAACCTGCCCTGAGCCAGGAGAAACTGGATGAAAGGCTGCAGCGGGACTTGCTTAAATATTCCCGCAAGAAGCTGAAGAATTCCCTGGGGGACCTGCTGCCCAAGAAGTTGATACCGGTTATAATTGAATTAAGCGGAATAGATGGCGAAAGGGACTGTAACACTATCAAGCGGGAAGAGAGAAAGAAGATGGTAGAGCTATTGAAAGGACTTCAGGTGACGGTGGTGGATACCCGGCCAGTGGCGGAAGCCATCGTAACTGCCGGAGGAGTAGATGTTAAAGAGGTGAATCCACGCACCATGGAATCAAGGTTGGTTCAGGGCTTGTTTTTTGCCGGAGAAGTACTGGACATTGACGGCTACACCGGAGGATTTAATCTTCAGGCCGCCTTCTCCACCGGTTTTGCTGCTGGTAAATATGCAGCCAGGAAAGGTGAGTCACCTCCATAGGCATTAGCAGAGTTTGTTACCGTGTTCACAATTGACGCTCAATATTAGTTCTGTTATTATTTGTTCAAGATTGGACTTTATAATGTACTTACAGGAGGAATAGAAATCATGTCAGCAAGTGTAAAAGCATATGGGGGTTCATCCGGATATATAGTATCAGATGAGCTCAGAAACAGTGTCAATATCGCGATAGCCCTTCAGAAACCGCTCCTGATCAAAGGAGAACCAGGAACCGGTAAGACCATGCTGGCCCAAAGTATTGCTGAAGCCCTGAACATGGACCTTATTATCTGGAATATCAAATCAACCACCAAAGCCCAGGAAGGTCTCTACGTATATGATACCGTACAGAGATTATATGACAGCCAGTTTGGCGACGGTGATGTAGGAAACATCAAGAAGTACATAAAACTGGGCAAACTGGGAGAGGCTTTCCTGGCCCCCAAGCAAGTGGTCTTGTTGATAGACGAGATAGATAAAGCGGATTTGGAATTTCCCAATGACCTCTTATGGGAATTGGATCAGATGAGCTTCTACATTCCAGAAACCAAAGAGACCATAACTGCCAAACAGCGTCCCATCGTAATCATAACCAGTAATGCGGAAAAAGAATTGCCGGACGCCTTTTTACGTCGCTGTATATTCCACTATATAGCTTTCCCCGACCCGGATACCATGGAAAGTATTATCAGCGTTCACCATCCCAAGCTGGAAAAGAAGCTCCTGGAACAGGCCATGGAGACCTTCTACCTCTTGCGTAATGTTCCCGATATTCAGAAAAAGCCCAGTACCAGCGAATTGATCGATTGGTTGCAAGCCCTGGTGGTAGGAGGGGTGAACCCCAACCGTATTAAAAAAGATTTGCCCTTTTTGGGGGTCTTGCTCAAGAAAAACGAAGATTTGGACACCTTGCTCCAGCAGCTGCAGGGCAAAGGCAGCACCAAAAACCCCGGAGTTTTAGGACGTTTTAGGTAAAATAGATGGGCAGGAGCGAATAAATGTTTACCAAATTCTTTTATACCCTAAAAAATTACGGTTTACCGGTATCCCTTAATGAATGGCAGTCATTGCTGGAGGCTTTGGAAGCCGGGCTGGCCGGATCCAGCCTGACCGGATTTTATTATCTGGGCCGGGCCATGCTGGTCAAGACCGAAGCCCATTATGACCGTTACGATATGGCCTTTGCCGCCTTTTTTAAAGATATCGAAACCCCGGAAGGCTTGCCCGAGAAAATATGGGAATGGCTGGACAAAGAATTGCCTGAGCTGCAGGTAACGGATGCCATGCGCAAGCAGCATCGTCAGCTGGACCTGGATGAATTAAAACGCATGTTGGAAGAGAGGCTGGCCGAGCAGACCGAAGAGCATCATGGAGGCAATCGCTGGGTTGGTACCGGCGGCACCTCACCTTTTGGGCACTCTGGTTTTCATCCCGGAGGTATTCGCATCGGTGGTATGGGACGGAACCAATCCGCGGTCAAGGTAGCAGGAATGAGGCGATTCCAGGAGTTTAGAACCGATGAAACCCTGGGAGTGAGACAATTCCAGGTGGCTTTGCGTAAACTTCGGCAATTTACCACCCGGCTGGACGGAGCCAAAACCGAATTGGATCTGGATGCCACCATCGATAAAACCTGTGATAATGCGGGGCGTTTGGAGCTGATTTGGAACCGGCCCCGGGAAAACGCTATCAAAGTGCTCTTGTTGATGGATTCCGGAGGTTCCATGATCTCCTATAGCCGCCTGTGCAATCAGCTTTTTACTGCCGTCAACCGGTCCAATCATTTTAAAGACTTAAAAGTCTTCTATTTTCATAATTGTATTTATGACTGGTTGTATCATGATCCCCAGTGCAGTTTAAAGAGCTATACCCCTACTGAATATATACTCAACACTCTATCTTCTGATTACCGGCTTATCCTGGTGGGAGATGCCAGTATGGCCATATATGAGTTGATGCGAGTAGGAGGAATCATCGAATGGGATCTATACAATGACCGGGCTGGAATTGATTGGCTAAAGCGGCTGCGGCACAAATTTGAATACTCGGTATGGTTGAACCCCATTCCCAAACAATACTGGACTTGGACCGACGGTGCTTATACCATAAACAAGATTTCCGAAGTATTTCCCATGGAAGAACTCACTGTAGACGGACTGGATCGGGCTATCAAAAGCCTGAAAAATCGCCAGGCTGCTATCTAAGAGGGGAGATCCAGGATAAGGGACAGCAGGCTGTTTTCAATCGATTAACTGGAGCCGGGAATTTCCCCTTTCCATAGCTTCCACCTTTAATACCGAAATGGGCTTTTCAAGACTTGACCCCCAGTCTGGCGGTTCTCTTGTTATATAAGAAATAGCGGCTTATATAATAAGAGAACCGTCTTTGCATTGACCCCTGGAGGACAAGATGTTAATATGTTATTAATTTAAACGTTATCTAAAGGAGAAGCAGTTGGGATGGAAAAATATCAGCAGTTCTGGTGCTTTAGATTGGGAGCTATAACCCGGAAGATCAGCCGGGAATATAACACCCGTTTTTTAGAATTTGGGATTACCCTGGGCCAGTCTTTTGTTCTATTTGATTTGTTGGAACATGATGGAGCAGGAATCAAAGATATTGCAGGTCGCGTACAACTGGATAGCCCTGCAGTAACCGGCCTGGTGGACCGTTTAAGCAGGCAGGGACTGGTGGAGCGTATAGATGACCCCTCGGACCGGCGCAGCGTCAAAATCCTATTGACTGAGAAGGGGAAAGAGCTGGCCGGGCGGCTGCTGCCCATAGCCCAGGAGTATAACAGCTGCATAAAAGATGCTATTGATTCCCTGGATGTACCCATATTTGAAAGATCCCTGACCCAACTGGAACAAAACCTGTGACGGTTCCCATTCTTAACTTGGGTTCAGGATTTTAATCCATGTTTGGGCACTGATGCAAAACATGAAAAACTGGTTTATTCCTACGATCTGCCCCAATTTGGTCGCAACAGCAGCAGTAATTTAGTTTTTGGCTGAAATTATAGTATATGGAGGAGAGCATAATGGAGTTTACTATTAATTCGACTATAAGTGTAGAGACAACCCCAACCGGAGTGGCCGTTTTGTCCCTGAACCGTCCTGAACAATGGAATGCCGTCAATGATGATATGTTGCGTAATATGGAAAGCATTCAAAACCAGATTATCTTGGAAGGATCCATTAGGGCAGTGTTAATCAAAGCCAATGGATCCCATTTTTCAGTAGGAATGGACTTGAATGCCATAAAAACCTTCGGCAGTCGCTTTTCCCTGAACAGGATAGCCTGGCTGCAAGCGGTCTACGGGCGCTGGCAGGAGATGCCTGTTCCTGTGGTAGCTGCAGTTCAGGGTTATTGCATTGGCTCCGGCATAGAGATGATTTTGGGCTGTGATATCCGAATTGCGGCGGAAAACGCCCGTTTCCGCCTGCCCGAGGTTTCCCTGGGCTTGTCCCCGGATATGGGTGGCACCACCCGTTTGACCAAACTGGTCGGGATAGGGCAGGCCAAACGATTGATAATGGGATGCCAGGAAATTAAAGCTCAGGAAGCCTTGAACCTGGGATTGGTAGAGGAAGTAGTAAAAGAAGAAGAACTTGAGGCCAGGGCTTTGGAATTAACGGAAAAGATGGCTGCTTATCCTCCTCTAGCCATGGGGTGGGCCAAAAAGGGCATTAACATGGCTCAGGAAAACAGTACCGCAGCAGCCCTGTTGTTTGAACAAGCCCAATCATCTTCCTGTTTTTCATCAGAAGATCTAAAAGAAGCCGTGGCCGCCTTTATGGAAAAACGTAAACCCCAGTTTAAAGGAAGGTAGTATTCATTACCGGAGCTTATACCAGGCACAATCCAACAGCTTGAAGTATTATTGTTTTCACTCTATGAGTTCCTGCCCCCTGGGGCTGAAGAAATGAGCTTAAAAAAGTTCTGGTATAAGTAAAACAGCTGTGTTAAACTGAGAAAAATATTACAATCGCGTAATTTACTACAGGAAAAAAGTGAAATGACAAATATAAAGGAGGTTAACACAGATGAATTTTGAGCTGAGCAAGGAACAATCACTGTTACAAGCTATGGCCCGTGATTTTGCTGAAAAAAGATTGGAACCCATAGCCCGGCAGATTGATGAAGAAAACCAGATTCCTGCTGAGATACTGGCCGAGATGGGTGAACTGGAATTGTTCGGCATACCCATTGGGGAAGAGTACGGGGGAGCAGCAGGCGGTTATGACGGCTATGTACTGGTGATGGAGCAAATAGCCCGGATATCAGGGGGAGTAGCTATGACCCTGGCCGCCCATACCCTGGGTTTAGGGGCTCTGGACAAATTCGGTACCGAGGAGCAGAAGCAAAAGTACCTGCCTGATGCCTGTAAAGGAAAGACCATCGCCTCCTTTGCCTTTACCGAGCCTGGTACCGGTTCTGATCCCAAGCAATTGACCAGCACTGCCGTGAAGGAAGGGGACTACTATATACTTAATGGAACCAAGCGTTTTATCTCCAATGCCAATCATCCCGGACCCTGTGTGATTTTTGCCCGGGAAAGCGAAAGCCAGGAGGTAACTGCCTTTATCGTTGACAAATGGTGTGAAGGCTATTCCATTTCCGAACCCTGGGCCAAAATAGGCATGAAAGGAGGAGTCCTCACCGATGTATATATGGAAAACATCAAAGTGCCGGCCCAAAACCTCCTGGGGCAGATAGGGCAGGGTTTTCCCATCTTGCTTTATGGCATTGCCCTGGGTAAAATAGGTACTTCCACCGCAGCCCTGGGAGGCACTCTGGCCGCCCTGGAAGAGGCATTGAAATATGTCAAGGAAAAGACCCACCGGGGAGCCCCGATAGCCAAATTCCAGGCCATTCAATTGAAAATAGCCGATTTGAAAATCAAATATGAAACCTCCCGTTGGCTCTGCTATCGTCTGGGATGGTTAGCCAACAACATAAAAGACCCGGCCGCCTTTGCTGCCGAAGCAGCCCTGGCCAAAGCCTATTGCGGCGACACCGTAGTGGAAGCAGCCAAGATCGCCATGGATGCACATGGTTCTTACGGTCTCATGAAAGACTATAATATTGAGCGTATTTTGAGGGATGCCCTTATTGGACCAGAGATTGAAGGGGTTTCCGATATGCAAAAAATGATTGTGGCGGGGTCCTTATTAAAGAGATAAAGCGAGGTGCAGCGAGCAGATGGAAGAAAAATTTGATGCCATAATAGTTGGCGCAGGTCTTGCCGGTCTTAGCGCTGCTTACACCCTGGCCCGGGAAGGCCTGGAAGTCCTGCTCTTGGAGAGGGGAGATTATCCCGGAGCCAAGAATGTAACCGGTGGTCGTATTTACCTGAATCCGATCAGAGAGCTTTTTCCCGACTTGTGGAAAAAGGCCCCTTTTGAGCGCCATATAAGCCAGGAAGGGGTCAGCATCATGGCCGGGGAAAGGTCCCTGAACCTGTCCTACCGGGGAGAAGAGTTGGAGCAAGAACCCTACCAGAGCTACAGTATATTACGGGCCAAGTTTGACCGCTGGCTTTCCAAGCAGGCGGAAAGAAAAGGTGCCATGCTGGTCAGCCGCAGCCGGGTAGACGACCTGATAATCGAAAATGGACGGGTTGAAGGGGTGTATGCAGGTGGAGATGAACTCCGTTCCCAGGTGGTCATTGCCTGTGATGGAGTTCTTTCCCTGATGGCAGAAAAAGCCGGTTTGAGAAAACCCGGTTCGGCCAGGCAATACGGAGTAGGTTTTAAAGAAGTAATTGAACTCGATTCTGCTCTGATCAATGAGCGCTTCGGCTTGGAAGGAGATGAAGGAGCCGCCCGGCTCTATATGGGCGAAGTCACTAAAGGGAAATTCGGTGGTGGATTCCTCTATACCAACAAGGAAAGCATCAGCTTAGGGATAGTGGTTGGGATTCATGACCTTATGGAAGGAGCCCCGGCCATTCAAGCCCCGGTACTCCTGGATGAGTTTAAGCAAAGGCCGGAAATCGCCCGTTTAATTAAAGGGGGAGAAACAGTAGAGTATTCAGCCCATGTTATACCTGAAGGCGGACTAAAAGCTCTGACCAAACTGTATGGGGAAGGAATTCTGGTAGCCGGGGATGCCGCCGGTTTTTCCCTGAACATTGGAGTTACTGTAAGGGGTATGGAATACGCCATGGCCTCAGGTTATTATGCTGCCCAGGCGGTTATTCAGGCCAAGGCCAGAGAAGACTTCAGTGCCGCCAGCCTGGCCAGCTATGAATCCATGCTGAATGAGAGCTTTGTCATGCAGGACTTCAAAAACTTCAGTGCCGCCCCGGAAGCCCTGGATAACCACCGTATTTATACCCATTATCCAGAACTGCTGGGCAATATCATGCGGGACATGTACAGTATCCCCCCGGGCAGCAAGGAGCGACTCTACCCTACTGCCAAGAAATACCTGGGTACTGGTGAATTATGGGCTATGTTCAAGGACCTGCGGAAGGTGATGAAAATATGAGTGAAATATTAGGTTTAAAAGCCAAACTAGGTTTGGACGTATTTAAACATGACAAAGAACCCCATATCAAAATCAAGCCCGGAATGGAAAAAGACCCTCGTTTAAAAAGAGCGGTATTGGTATGTCCGGCTGGTCTATATGAAGAAAAAGAAGACGGAAGAGTGGAATTGACCATTGATGGTTGCCTGGAGTGTGGCACCTGCCGTATAGCCTGTGGCACCGAAGTCCTGGAATGGTATTATCCCAGTGGAGGAGCCGGGGTACAATTCCGCTTCGGGTAAAGCTCATGGAAATGGGCCGTCCCGGGGCATTATCCCGAATACTATTTCTAGTATATAGTGATTATCACCAATAGTAGTTAAAGGAGGTTAATGGGATGAATATAGTTGTGGCCATGAAACAGATACCGGATTTGCAGCAGATAAGAATCCGCCAACGCCAACCGGTACTGGATGGAGTCCCGGCAGCCCTGGGCATGATAGATAAAAACGCCCTGGAAGCTGCAGTCTTGCTTAAAGAGAAAGAGGGCGGGCAAGTAATTGTATTGTCGGCCGGGAATGAAGAAGTGGAAGAGACAGTCAAAGAGGCACTGGCAGCCGGGGCTGATCAGGCTTTTCTGGTCATTGATGACAGTATTGAAAACGCCGATGGCAGCGTGAAAGCCCCCATACTGGCTGAAGCCGTCAAGAGGATAGAGGATGTAGGACTGCTACTCTTTGGCGAAGGTAGTGGAGACAATTATTCCGGGCAGTTAGGTTCCAGGGTAGCTGAACTGCTGGGCTGGCCTCAGGTAGGCTTTGCCAGCAAGATTGAGATCCAGGGATCCCAGGCCATAATTACCCGCTCCCTGGAAGATGGAGATGAAATACTTGAAGTCAATCTGCCGGCAGTGGTGACTGTGCTGGGGGATATTAACGAGCCCCGCATTCCTTCCGTTACCCAGATCCTAAAAGCGGGTAGAAAACCCAAAGAAGTATTGGAACTGGAGGAGCTGGAGTTGGATCTACCAGCATTGCCCCAGATTAAAACCCTGAGCAATCTGGCCCCTGAGACCAATCGCAAGCAAATCAAGGTGGGCAGTGTAGAAGAACTGATCCAGGCCCTGAAAAGCGAAGGGGTAATATAGGAGGGAGAGCAAAATGGCAGAAGTAATAGTATATAGCGCAAACCCGGAATTGGCCCTGGAATTGATCAGCGCAGCCCGGCTGATCAATGAGCAGGTAGCGGCCTTGAGTATAAACGATGATGAGCTGGCTCAGACCTTGAGCCAGGCCGGTGCCCGGGCCATAAAAATCACTCATCCTGATCTGACTGTGTCTGATACCGCCGCGGTAGCAGCAGCCATAAAGCAGGTCCTGGATAAGCTGCAAGCAGAGGTGGTCTTGCTTTCATCAGACCGGCGAGGCAAAGAATTAGCCGGACGTCTGGCCCAGCTCATGGGAGCCGGATGCCTGACCGACGTGGCCGCCCTGGAAGTAAAAGGGGGACAAATAGAATGCCGGCGCAATGCCCTGGGTGGGGCCAC
>JAAYNQ010000106.1 GCA_012520725.1 Syntrophomonadaceae bacterium
GCCCGAGACAGTCCGAATACTACGGATCGGGTTTGTAATCTCCCCACTTTATGCCGATTATTCGCCATTTCTAGGGCTGGGGCTTGCTTTTTGGCCTTGAAACAGTACATCATCATCCAATTTGGAGGTCGAGCTCAAACTTTTTAATAGTTTTCGGACAGTCTGGCCCGCCGGGCCTAGTTCAAAATTTTCATGTTCGGTTGTGTTCCCTGATCATGGGAGTTGATAGGGTTTGATAATATTTACTTTGAACTTTGCAGTTTGTATTGGTTGATTTGATGACATACTTTTTGTATAATTTTATGTAATATTTTGTAGGTAAATTATGTTTTGAGAGGGCTATTATGGGAAACAAAGAAAGCAATTGTATTTTGCAAGAAACCCTTACTTTAGTGGAGACGATGTTAGGAGAGGAGATCGACACACTTACTGTGGAGCGGGCTGTATTGGGGCTCTTTTTTTCTGGTGTGAAGTTAAGCAATGGTTTTGGTGGTGTCTGCTATACTCCTACAAAAGACATTCCCGAAGCGGTTTGTTGCCCAAGTTCCGCCAAGGCGATGCCCTTATCCGGCAAGTTGACACAACGACCTGTCCGGCAATACCTTCAGGACTTGTTTGGCGATAATGTCCTGCGGAAGATCCTGGGAGTTGCCGTGTTGAATGCGTTAAGTGCCTTTTGTTGGACACGTATGAGTGAGAAGCCATACAGTTTGGAAACGGGTTGTGATGCCTTTGATGATGTTGTGCTTAATCCGGGACAAAAAGCAGTGGTTGTGGGAGCGTTGGCGCCAATGCTAAGATGGTTGCTCAAAGAAAACGCTGATTTTCGCGTATTGGAACAAGATCCGGCTACGCTCAAAGATTGGGAAATGCCATATTATGCCCCTCCTGAGGACGCAGTGCATTATGTACCGGAAGCGGATGTGCTGGTTATTACCGGTACCACCCTCATAAACGATACCTTGGAGGGATTGCTGGAGATGGCAAAACCTGGAGCGCAGATTGTTGTTACCGGGCCTACAGCTAGTATGCTGCCGGATGCTTTCTTCAAAAGAGGTGTGACTTCGTTAGGTGGTATCCTGGTGCAAAAACCGGATGAGCTGTTGGACATAATCAGTGAGGGCGGCTCCGGATATCACTTCTTCGGGAAAGCGGCAGATCGGTTGGTTATAAGGAATGCGGTCATGAGTGTAAGCTCCAGGAGGTAGTTTCCTGGGGCTTTTTAGCTTTATGGTGACGGTTTGCCGGAAATTATTGTGGCATCAATAATGCTTAAAGCGCGGTAATTAACGGTGGTGAGCTTATCGGAAAGGGGAATACTTACAATAAATCCTCCACCAGGCAATCAACTATTTACTTGGACTTGCTGGTAGACTTATATAATGGTGGATAAAAGAAGAAAAAATAACAAAAACTATTGTATATTTACTTATTTTCAATGGAGGACCATGGTTTAGGTTGATATTATTAAGACTAATTAAAAGAAAGGAGTTATTCTTATGCAAGGAAACCCGAAACTTATTGAAACGTTGAATGCTTTGCTTGCGGACGAGCTTGCGGCCATCAACCAGTACATCGTACACGCGGAAATGTGCGAGGACTGGGGCTATGGTAAGTTGCATAAAAGCTTTGAGCAGCGGGCAATTCAGGAAATGAGACATGCCGAACAACTTATCGGAAGGATTCTGTTTCTCGGTGGAACACCTATCGTATCAGAACTAAATAATATTCATATAGGAAAGGACGTTCCCAAGCAAGTAGAAAATGATCGTGCGGCAGAGGAAAGGGCAATCAAAGCTTATAATGATGCCATAGCGCTTGCCGGTGAGGTGGGTGACCATGCAACCAGGGATATTCTTGTAAACATTCTAAAGGACGAAGACCGTCATATGGATGAACTAGAGGAACTCTTAGATCAGATAGAGCAAATGACCTTGCCCATTTTCCTGACCACTAAAGTTGATTAATTGCCTTATAGACACTCACAATAATTCAAGAGGCTGTAGCAAATACAGCCTCTTTTATGTATTTTTATATCCATTAATTGATAATTGGCAAAGGAGCAAACATGAGCAATAGTATTAAGGTCATTGTCGATTTTGCCGTGCTGGATATATTATATAAAGTTGTTTTTTTAAATAGATGGAAGGCAAAAGGAAAGGCAAAGTTGTTTGTCAATACAATTATATAGTATTCAAGCCGCTAATAAATAAAACCATGCTCCACTTAAAGTGAATTTATGCAAGTCCAGACAAGTAAAAGCAAAAAGAACATCCCCCCTTATTAAGTGATTTTTTATTTTAAAACACAAGGATATTAGCTCGAAATGTAGAAGTGTTTTGTAATGGGGAATCCGGATCGGAGCCTGGTTAATTGGACCAAATAGGGAGAGGGGTTAGGAAATTATGAATAATCTTGATCAAATCGCCAAATTAGAAGAATCAGAAACTTTAGAACTGCAAACTCCAAAGCTGGAATTCGCCGACCCGTGGTGTTCAAACCGATTTGAACCCGGATGTAAGAGCCACCCATATTGTAAAATGGAGGATGGCCTTTGCCCAGTTTATAATACCAATTAGGTATAAAGATTGAACGAACTAATATAAAATTGAAGACTTGAAACAGGTATTTCAATAATACAAAAGATACTGCAAGCTGACCTGGAATCGCACCAAACTTTCCTGATGATCTTATTAGCCTACACACCAACCAAGTTAGCAATATTTCATAACGAAAGCGCTAATACACCGTTTCAAAAACGCATTGATTGATAAAGCATTGGTTCTGATTCGGATTCTTTGGAACATGGATCAAGGGGATGGTTCTCATGTTCCATTTTGCTTGCTATGCTATCATTAGACAAAAAAGTTGTGAGTGGGAGAAGTGCCAGGAAAAGCAAGAAAAAATCAAAAGTGGAGGATATCAAATAATATTAGGAATACAAACAGGCAGGAGACCTTCCACGAAAAAAAGGACGGTGTTAGGTTCCTTGCGATTCGTCATGTGGTGGCCTGAAAAATAAACCAGCCATCCCTGACCGAGAACTGGTATACACCGCCATATTTTTCCACAATAAGGACCATGCTTTTGGTGCCATAGCCATGTCCCGGTTCTTTCGATACAGGTAATCCATGGTAGAAGATTGGTTCGCTATGATACCTGTTGCGAATGTCAATACACAGTTTATTATTTTTGGTATATACACTCAGCTGGATATGGCGTTGATTGTTGTCGACTATATCTTTACAGGCATGTATAGCATTTTCCAAAGCATTGGACAATAATGAGCAAAGCTCAGTGTCGCTTAACCGAAGCGAGCCTGGCAGCTTCGCTTCTACCGTCAATAGGATTCCTGATTGTTTTGCTTTGCTGGCGAAAGCAGACAAAATCAGATTGACAGTTTCGTTTTCGCAAAAGCGTAAAGGTGTGATGTCGTCCATGTCGGACTGAGCAATCCGTAGATACTCTTTGATCTCCTCTGTTAGTCCTTGGGAGGCAAGCCCTTGTAAAAGAACCAAATGGTGACGCATATCGTGACGGTAAGCTGCGGCAGTCTGCTGCAGTTGCCGTAAGGAAGCAAACTCTGTTTGTGCCTGCCTCAACTGCATATCCAGAATATCCTTCTCTCTTTGAATGTTTACCTATTTTTGTGTTTCAGCATAGTAAAAAAGGACAAACACAAAATAAAATGCCGATGTGACGAAGGGCATGAACTGGACGGCGGCGCGGGTTCCACTATATAAAAAATTAGTATAAACACTGGAGAAATAGTCGAACAGGTAGAAAATAGCCGGCATGGCGCCAAAAAGAAGACAGGCTTTAACGGAGCGTTCCATCAGATGCCGGGCAGATTCTACCACATATTTTTGCAGGATATAGTACATCAGAATCGCAGTGGCAATATAACCGATATGGTCCACGGAAACACTGCTTGAAATTTCGCCGGCGACAGCACCAACCCAACGGGGAGGCTGGCAGCACAGGAAGGAGACAAACATACTGGTAAGCGCAATCAGCCATGGGCGCTTTACGTAAAAAAAGGTTCTTTGCATTCGATTACCTTGCCGGAACGCAGGTGATAGAACACATTTCTGCCGATGACCTCGACAAAGACCAAATTGGAGATCAGTATTCTTTGAATGCCCTCCTTGCTCATTACGATGACCGCATCCTCATCTTCTTCCACTTTTATCTGTTCTAATATTTCGTCAAAGGTGAGGAACAGTTTTTCTTTGGATATTGGCTTTAGCACATAGCTGATGGCTTTTACTGCATAGCTCTCCAAAGCAAATTCCCGCGATGATGAAAAAAAACTATCGGCGCGGTTTTGTCAAGAGCTCGGATTTCCTTTGCGACCTCAATGCCAGTAAAGCCCGGCATAAAAATATCCAGACAGTATATATCAAAGTGCTTTCCTTTTTCCAAGGCTGAAAGCACTTCAAATCCGTTTGTGAAGACGGCGTATTCGGCACAGACAAAGAGGGTAAAGATCGCCTGGTTCATATGTTATTCCTTTATAATGCTGATTCAACTGGAATGTATGTGATTACATTAAACCATGGTGCCGAGGATGAATTTTTCACACTTGAAGTAAACGACCAGATAATTAATAGTATTACTTTGGCTGACGAAGCCCAACACCTGGCATACGAAGAGTAAAGGTAAAAATACAGACCAAATGGACAGACGGGCAAAAACTATGATCTGTCTGTCCATTTAATAATAATCAGAGGAGGAAAATATTATTATGTTAACTTTGATCGCAATTATTGCAGTTGCTGCCGTCATTGTTCTATGGATAATCTCCACCCAGCGCAAACTGGTGGTCCTTGATGAAAATATCAGCAACGCCATGAGCCAGATCGGGGTACAGTTGTCAAGCCGTTTTGATGCCCTGACGGCTCTTTTGGATTTGACCGAGGGCTATGCCAAACATGAAAGCGAAACCCTGATTGAAACCATTAAATCAAGAAGAAGTGTAATTACGGCAAAATCCACCCCGGATGATGTGCTGCGCCAGGAAGGGATTATAACTGAAGCCCTGGGCAGGATAGCCATGGTGGCGGAGCAATATCCCGAATTAAAAGCCAACCAAAGCTATATCAAAACCATGGACGCAGTGCAGACCTATGAGAATATGGTGCGCACCAGCCGCCTGATTTACAACGACAGCGTGACCAAGCTCAATCGTGAAATCCGCATGTTCCCAGTCTCTCTCATTGCTGGGATGTTAGGCTTTAGGCAGAGAGACTATCTGGAGGAGCAGTCGGCCAAGGCGGATATGCCCAGCATGAAATGAGGTGCTTTATGAGCAAAAAGCTGAGCAGCCTGATTCTATGCCTGGTCCTGGCATTGGCTTTGCCCCTTCCGGCCTGGGCAGCGAACCAGGTACATACCATGGATATTCAGGCGCTTATCTATGAGGACGGCTCCATGTATATCGTGCAGAACTGGGAAGGGAGCTTTGACGAAGGTACAGAATGCTACATTCCCATGAATGGCCCCGATTACCTGACCATCAGTGAGCTTAAGGTCTCTGATGAAAACGGAGCCTATGAGACACTATCAGATTGGAACATTAATTGGAGCTTTGAAGAAAAGGCCGGAAAATGCGGTATTAATTATACCGATAGTGGATATGAAATCTGCTTCGGTATCGGCCATTATGGGCACAACCGCTATGCCATTGAATACAAGCTGGATAATGTGGTAGCCGGTTACAGTGACAAGGATGGCGTAAATTTCCGCTTTGTGAATGAGCAGATGAATACCACCCCTAGCGATGTGACGGTTGAGATCCGGCTGGCGGACGGCACCCCTATCACTGATGAAATTGCCGACATATGGGGCTTCGGCTTTGAAGGCAAGGTGGGATTTGCCGATGGTGGTCTGGTTGCCTACACAGAGAGCCCACTCTCTGCAGAAAACCATGTTACGATAATGTTTGCTCTGAATAAGGGTATTTTATCACCCTCACGTCAGGAAGCGGGAAGCTTTGAAGAAGTGCAGGAAAAAGCCTTCCAGGGAAGCGATTACGATGATGTGGATGACGGGGAAATAACCCTAATTGGCGTGCTGGTCACCTTGTTTTGTTTTGCAATTCCTATCGCTTTTATTATTGGGATTAAGAAGTTAAAAAAGAAAATCGCAGAGAAAAAAAGGCAGAGGTTCTCCCAAAGGTTCGGCTATTTCCGGGATATTCCCAACGAAGGCAATCTAAGCGCCACCTATGCTCTGGGGAGAATGTTTGATATATGTGAAGATGGTGCCATTCTTGCTACAGGAATGCTGCGGCTGATCCAGCTGGGTTGTCTTTCTCCGGTGGAAGTGCAGCAAGTTACTTTTATGGGCAGAACCAAAGAAACCGTGAACTTGCAGTTAATGGGCAGCCAGCATGAGCAGATGGACGAGTATGATGAGTACCTTTATACAGTATTGGAGGCGGCGGCTGGTGCGGATGGCATCTTGCAGGCCAGAGAACTGGAACGCTTTGCCAGCCAAAAGGACACTTTGCTTCGAGCCTATATAGAAAAACATGATAGCAGAGGCAGAGCTTATTTAAGTCAAAAACACTGCCTGATAAGATGGAATACTCCGGCTAAGCTAAAGGATCTCACCCCAGCCGGTGAAAAAGAGCTGGGTGAGCTTATGGGACTAAAAAGGTATCTGGAGGATTTCTCCCTGATTGCTGAGCGCAACCTCAAGGAAATTCCCATATGGCGAGAGCTTTTATCCTATGCCATGCTGCTTGGCATAGCTGATAAGGTAGCCGAGCAAATGCGGGAACTATATCCCGAACTTACATTGGAATTGGACGATTATATTCAGACTATTAATACCGCCTATTCCTATCATTATTTGCTTTATACCAATATGAAGAATGCCGAATACGAACGGGAACAGGCCAAGCGCAGCGGCGGCGGTGGCGGATTTACTTCCCTGGGCGGGGGCGGCGGCTCCATCGGCGGCAGTTCAAGCGGCGGAACGCGGTAATTATCAAAATATAGGGAGCCTTCCCTGAAGCAGCCCAGCAGGTAATCGGCCCCGGCGGGACCCGGGCAGTGCATACTCCTGCTCAGCCCCCAGCAGATCCAATCGAGGAAATCAAAAAATACAAAAGCCTCATGGAAGAAGGCATCATTTCTAAAGAAGAATTTGAGGCCAAGAAAAAACAGCTCCTGGGTATTTAAAACATCCTCTTGGATGTGCTTGTAGCGGGCGATACCCACATCACCCTGCCAGAGCGGCGGCTCAGTCAAATCTATTGATAACATAAAAGAATATAAGATTTTGCGGATAATGAGCTGATTGGGCACTAGGTTGCCAGATCAGCTTATTTATTGCAAAACGAGCAAAATATATCGAAAAACGATAAATAAATATTGTATAACATTATGCAATTTGTTATACTGCAAATAATTAAGGGTCTATGTTACCTGGTACAGGGAGGAAGAAGTCTATGTGGAATGACCAGAAATCAATCACTTTAAGTAAGCTGTGCGTTCTTTTATTCATGGGTTTGCTGATAGCGGCAGTAGTAACAGCGCCCTGGCTGGTCCAATGGTTTGTGGATTTTTCCCAGGCCGGGCTTCAGGGAAAAAAAGTCTTTTTTATGGCTACTATCTATGTGGGATCTATTCCTGCTGGCTATCTGCTCTTTAGTCTCTTGAAACTGCTGCGGCAGATTGAGATCGGACAGGTATTTACCGCCCAAAATGTTGAATTGCTGAGGCGGATTTCCTGGAGTTGTTTTTTAGGAGCGGGTATAGCTTTGTGTTCCCTGCTTTACTATTTTCCCTGGTTCTTTTTAGCGGTGGCTGCTGCTTTTATGGGCTTGATCGTGCGGGTAGTAAAAAATGTAGTAGCTCAAGCCGTGGAGCTGAAAGACGAAGCTGATTATATAGTATAGGGAAGGGGAGCATAAAAATGCCAATTATAGTGAATTTGGATGTAATGATGGCCAAACGAAAAATATCCTCAGGCGAACTGGCTGAAAAAATAGGCATCAGTCCCGCCAATCTCTCCATTCTCAAAACCGGCAAGGCCAAAGCTATCCGTTTTTCCACCATGGAGGCCATCTGTAAAGCCCTGGATTGCCAGCCCGGAGATATTTTGGAATACAAGCCAGGCAAGACTAAGGAGGATAGTGGAAATGAATGAGACTGGGATAAACAATGATGAGATGGATATGATTTCAGATAACTTGCTTGGGGTCCAATCTGAGGCAAACACAGCAGCAATTCCTGTATCTAATAAAAGGAAAGCTCCTTTTGTCCCTGACCGCAAGGACAGTTATTTTGCTCTCTTCGCTTTTGTACTGGGTTTTCTTTTTGCCCGTTGGGTATTGTTTGCCTGGCAGGGCTGGGGAGTGACCTTGTTCACCCTGGTATTCTGCGGCTCGGTAATCCTGTATATGATGAAAAAAGAGGTGCAGATCACTAAGGCCGCTTGGTTCTGGCTGGCAGTGGTGATACTGATAGGAATAAGTTTTGGTTTATGGAGCAACAACGGACTGGCACCCTGGCACGGCCTGTTATTGTTTTGCAGTGCCGTATACTGGATCCTATCTGCTAACGGGTTGCTTGTTTTAGGCCAAACCAGTAATCTGTTTTTGTTGGACGGTTATAATACCTTGTTTGTTATTCCATTCAGTAATTTCGGCTGTCAATATCAGGGTCTGGCCTTTCTGAAAAACAACCGGCTAGGTCGGGGAAAAACATTCTTTCATGTAGTATTAGGTTTGTTCTTAACCTTTATTGTAGCCCTTATGGTTTTGCCTCTGCTCTTGGAAGCGGACAGCGGTGGCTTTACTCAACTCATTAAAGGGATATTGGAAGGATTTCGGGGAATAGGCCAGGACTTTTGGGAAACATTCTGGCAAGCCATTTTAGCCATCCCCATTGCAGCTTATATTTTCGCTTTGGTTGCCGGCAGTACTCATAAAAGAGGTACTGATTTGTTTGACCAGGAAAGTACCATTAAAAGCATATCAGGATTGCGGATACTCCCATTGACTACGGTATATATTTTGATGAGCTCGCTAACTATACTCTATTTTGTATTCATCGGCAGCCAACTGCCTTATTTCTTCTCGGCTTTTGCGGGCCAACGACCGGAAGGATGGCAGATTTATTCCGAATACGCCCGCAGTGGATTCTTTGAGTTGTGTCGAATCGCAGTCATAAACCTTCTGGTATTGACGACATCCAATATTATGAGTCAACAGCCCAGAAAAAATATATTGCTCAAGATACTCAACGCCTTGCTGGCCTTGCTGACCCTGCTGCTTATTGCTACTGCTTTTAGCAAAATGGCCTTGTACATTGGAGCATATGGTTTGTCCATGCGCCGCTTCTTGCCCTGTGTTTTCATGATCTTTATGGCCATAATCTGCGGGGGAGTTATAGCTTTGCAGAAATGGTCATTCTCCATAAGCCGTCTGGCTGTCGGGGTAGGGGTAATTATGTTCTGTACCTTGTGTATAGTAAATCCTGACAGCCTGGTAGCCAGATACAATGCCCAGCGTTACCTGTCTGGAACCCTGGAAAACTTTGATGTGGAAATATTGTATCGCTCCGGGCCGGCCGGTGTGGATTCGGCCTTGAGGGTCTATGAAATAGACAATGGTCCGGAACTGCAGTTTAAGCTGAAGGAATATCTCCTGATCCAGCAGCAGCAAGCGGAAGAAGTAGCCGGGCAGCACGGTGACAACTGGGAGAGGGCTCAGGTGCGGCAGGAAATTAGCCAATACTTGGATTAAGCCAGTACCTGTGGGCCAAGCCGCTAGGAGTGCCTACAGGTATTTTTTGGGAAAGGGTATTATATCTCAGAAGACCCTGCCCAAAAGGTGATGGAAGCAAATAATCATCTCGGAAATTTCTCAACAGGGCTACGAAGCATTTATTATCTGCTAATATGGTAAATTACTAAGCAAGAAAAAGAGGCCTGCAAGCCTCTTTTTCTTTGATAGCGTGAAGATGCTTTGAGAAAAATCCTTACCATCTTACACCTGTATCGGAAACAGTGTTTAGCCCAGTTTCTCTTTCAGCTTTTTTATAAGCTTTTTAAACTGCTCTTCTTCCCTAATGGGCTCAAAGGCCGGGTTTGCCTCAATGCTCATGATCAGGCTGGCTTTAATTGATATATCGTCTAAGGGAGTGCTGGAGCCGATGATAACGTTTTCCTCCAGCCATTCATCTACCTGGTTGAAATACTCGTTGCCTTTTAACTTCAACGGGAACTTGAAGCCGCAGATAATGTTCACATATTCCTCTAATGCCTGCAAAGCCTTTTCCTTTTTTTGCTGCATCAAATATCCCTGGGCGGCGGTGATATGAATGCCGAAAACCGCATTGGTCAAAATATCTTTCAGGTCAAAGGCTTCAATTACCTGTAACCCCTGGGAATAGATGCGGTCAAAGAGCTCAGCTTCGCTCATATGCAAGGCCAGGTAATTATTCAAAAGGGTTAAGGTAGCGATCACATTCTGATAGAGCATGATCTGATTTATCTTTTTGGCTTGCTGGTTTTCGCCCTGCATCTGATAGGCCATGAGCAGCATCACATCATCTCCGCTGTAGGGAATCAGTTGATCATCCAATAAATCAATGACCTGGGAGATATTTCCTAGGGCCATTTCCGCCATGGCTTCCATTATGTTGGCATTTTTTATATCCCGGATACTTTCTGATTCTTCTTTTACCCGTTGACACAGTTCAATACACTCTTGCAACATTTCTTTTTTAGTCTCCTCGTTTTTTGCTAACATGGAGTGGTTCAGCAGCAATTGGATCATGGCCAGCAAAAGGGGAAAACAGGCATAGTATTCCCGGATGGTCTGTTTACAGGCTTCAATTACTTCTTCAAATGGTTTGACTGCAAAGTCATGAGAGAATTCCTGATATACTTTTTTGATTTCCTCTCTGCTCATCTGTGGCGAATATCCCAAGAGTTCATCCACTGAAATATTAAAATAGGTGGCCAGTTCGGGTAGCAGCAATATATCAGGATAGCTTTGCCCGGACTCCCATTTGGAAACCGCTGCTTTGCTGACTCCCATATACTCTGCCAGCTTTTCCTGAGTTATACCTTTCTCTTTTCTTTTTTGAATAATGCTCTTACCTAAATTCAGTTTCTTCATATTAAATCGCCTCACTTTTGTTTTCTAAGTATATTGTACCCGGTGATTACTATCCTGACGATGGATTTGCAGTTGACATTAGTTGAAAAAGTTAACTGACGGGATACCCCATAAGGCAAAAAAAGCTCGGGTTTCAGCCCCGAGTTTTTACCTGTCAAGCTTATCTATTTTAGGCCTGAGCTATGGCGGGCGACCGCAGGCAAATTGATTCCCAGGGCATTGCCCTCAATTGTACTTCGTCCAAAAGGGTTACTCCTATGTCGGTTACGGCAAAATCGAACTGGACATAGACACTGCTTACATTGCAGGGCACAGGGAGATCAGCGGTTTTGGTGTGGAAGGCAAAACCCTTGTTTACGTCGTTTTCACCGCGTCTTAGCAATTGGTACATTTATAAGTGATGAAGGAGGGTGATGATGAGAGTCGATTCCTTAGAAGCTCTATACAAGTACTATATAAACGACATTTATCAGTATTTGCACAGTCTTTAAGGTCATCATAAAACTGCAGAAGACCTTTTACATGATTTCTTTGTAAAAAACACCTAATTGACCGGATTCCGCCGGCGGCCGCTTAAAAAAGCCTCTATGTTATGGGCTACTTCTTTCAGCAGGGTTTGCCTGGCTTCTACGCTGGCCCAGGCTATATGGGGTGTTAAAACCAGTTTCTCCCGGTTCTTTATGTTTAACAAAGGGCTTTTTGCTTCCAAGGGTTCCTGCTCAAATACATCCAATCCGGCTCCGGCAATTAGACCTTCATCCAGAGCTCGAGCCAGATCGCCTTCGTTTATTATGCCCCCTCGGCCCAGGTTAAGCAGAATGGCACTTTTTTTCATAGTCTTGAGCTGATCATATTGGAGCAGATTATAAGTCTGGGGGTTTAATGGAGCATGTATGGATACTATGTCTGAACTTTTCAGTAACTCGGTCAGCTCAACCCTGGTATAGTTTTCATCATTGTTCCGGCCGGAAGTTGAATAGTAGAGTACCTGGCAGCCAAAAGCCCTGGCAATTTCAGCGGTTTTTTTGCCTATGGTCCCCAAACCGATAATGCCCCAGGTCTTACCTTGGATTTCCCAGAAGGGTAGGTCCAGGCAGGTGAAATTACCACTGCCGGTATACCTCTTTGATTTTACATACTGATCATAGTAAGGTAATGACTCCAGCAGGTAAAAGAGCAGGGCAAAAGTATGTTGAACCACGCTTTGGGTCGAGTAAGCAACAACATTGGTAACAGTAATATTTCGCTTTCGGCAGTATTCCAGGTCTACATTATTGGTGCCGGTAGCGGTTATACAGATTAGTTTCACTTCCGGAGCCAGCTGCAGATTAGACTCATTTAACAGCACTTTGTTAGTGATAATTATATCTTGATCTTTGATTCGCTGGACCACCTGATCCGGACCGGTAGCATTATATATACTTAAATGGCCGAATTTATGGAATATACTTAAATCAGCATCTTCTCCCAGGGTATGGGCATCTAAAATACATAGCTTATTCAATTTATCAATTCCTTTCGTGTAGTAAATCATGGAGACCAGTAGCTTGATTCTTTTTCGCTACCCGGTGTTATGCAAAAAGTTCTCTCTCCATGTGGTCAGTCATTATCGGATATTCCTCTTATCTTTACTTATTATACGAGTAGTAAGGTTCTGGTGTATAATACTATTACTTTACCTGATAGTAATAGACACTCCAATCAATGGCAAGTCCATTATTGGTTTATTCAGCAGATGGGAACAGCAGGTAAATTGTTCATACTCCTATTTTGCGCAAGATCAGGCAAGCGCAAGGTATAAGCCTGATATATGGAAAGAATGTGAAAAAGAAATGTTTTTTTATACTATCAGTGATTCTATAAGCTTTGAACTGATTGAAAAAAAGTCCAGATTTATATGTATCTTATCACCGTTGATTGAGCCTCAGGACGTAGAGGATAGTCTTCAAGTAGCCGGTCAAAGATTTCCCGGGGCCAGACATTATTGCTTTGCCTACAGGCTCAGACAGGATGGTGTTATCATGGAACGGTGCAGTGATGATGGCGAACCGAGCGGTACGGCGGGTTCGCCTATTCTTAATGTACTCCAGAAGAGGGAACTGGAAAATATAATAGCTGTGGTAGTCCGCTATTTTGGAGGAACCCTGCTGGGAACCGGGGGATTAGTAAGGGCCTACACCCAGGTGGTTCAATCTGCCGTAAAAGAAGCTCGGATCGTCAGCCAGGAATACTCGCAGAAGATCCTTATTACTCTGGACTATAGCCATTATGGCAGTTTTGAACAGCGGTTCTTAAAATCCCTGAACCAGGTAAGCAATATTGAATATGCAGATCGAATCAGTATAGAAGCCTGGATTGCTCTGGAAAAACTTCCTCGTTTCATGGCAGAGGTAGATAATCTTACCGGAGGGACAGCATCTATAGAACTTCTTGGGAAAGGATTTGTTCCCCGGTGCTAGAAATACAAGAATTACTTCGGGTCAGTCTGTATGAAACCTACCCTGAACTTTGTGCTTGGAGGGAACAAGATATGACCTGCTGGAAAACAGTAGTCTCACTGTTGTTAATATCATTTGACTGATTCTTGTCGGCTTGGGCAAACAGCTGATAAATGCCGTTATTAAACTTTGGCGGTTGCAGCATGTCCTTCAGCCACCCGCAGGGCCTCGCTTGCGCTCCCTGATCATGGGGGTAGTATGAAAAAGAGAAAACAAGTATTAAAACAAGGGGTTTTGATATTCTAAAGAAATTCTTGTATAATATCTTTAGATTAAACGAGGAGGCTGGTATTATGCCAAATATTAAATCCAGCACGGATTTAAGGAATAACTACAATGAAATCTCCAAGTTCTGCCATGAAAGCAGAGAGCCAGTTTTTATTACAAAAAATGGGCAGGGAGATTTGGCTGTTATGAGCATTGAGGCCTACGAGATGCTTAACGGCAAATTAGAACTTTACCATCTGCTGGATGAGGGTAGGAGAGCAGTTAAAGAGGGAAGAAAGCGTCCGCTTGAAGATGTTATCCAAGACATCAAGCAGGAGATAAGTGATGGCAAAATATAGGGTTGAACTATCGGAGCCAGCCGAAAACGACTTGCGAGATATTGTCCGGTATATATCTGCACAGCTGTCAGCACCGATGACTGCATTGAAGATGATAGGCATCATTGAGGAAGCTATCATGGGGTTAACAGTCATGCCGCAAAAATGCCCTCTGGTGACTGATGAACGGCTTGCCCTAATGGGATATCGCAAATTGCTGGTAAAGAACTATATTGTATTTTTTACTATAGATGAAAAGTCCAAGATGGTTGATGTGGAGAGAATACTTTACGCAAGGCGTGACTGGCGTCATATCCTTTGATGATAATGTTCCAAGCGAAAAGAACGCACTCCTGCTTCCACCGTTACACCTGCTATTCCCCAATGATTTTTACCAGGACCCGTTTTTTTCTCTTCCCGTCGAATTCTCCGTAAAAGATCTGTTCCCAGGTGCCAAAATCCAGTTTGCCATTGCTTATTGCCACTACTACTTCCCGGCCCATAATGGTTCTTTTTAAGTGGGCATCAGCATTGTCTTCAAATGTATTATGCTCATACTGGTTATATGGTTTTTCTGGTGCCAGTTTTTCCAAAAACCTTTCAAAATCCCGGTGCAGACCTGCTTCATCATCATTAATGAATACACTGGCTGTTATATGCATGGCATTGCATAGCAATAGTCCTTCCTTGATTCCACTTTCTTTGAGGCACTGCTGTATTTCAGGCGTAATATTGATCAAAGCTCTTCTGGTCGAAGTATTAAACCATAACTCTTTTCGATACGACTTCATCTTAACCCCTCCGATAAGACTAATTCGAGAATTCTTTCAACTGCTTGGCAGCATAGTGATTTTTCCTTTGAAACTCTCAAGATTTGCTTAGTTTTACTGACAATTAAAGCATAACAAATGGCTAAACCCTAGTCAAAAAACCCCAGGAAGCAAGGGAAGAAGGATTTATTACTTACTATCGATTAACTCCTGGGCAAATTGCTTCACAGAATCAATTCCGCTGCTTCGATAACTCATTTTCATTGGTTAGAGCTTGGGGTGCTAATTTTCTAAAGTATCCTGGAATTGTCTAAAATCCTGTTGCAGTTGGGGCAGGGGATAGATCCGCCCAGATATAGGTATATATCTTGCTTTCAACTTTAACGGGGACTACACCGCAAAGCTATTTTATCTGCAAGTGTCGTAATGTTCACATTGGCTGTCATTGTAAAATAGAGTCGAACATTCCTTAAGGGAAAGTCGACTCTATTACAACGAGATATTCTTGCCGGTGGCCATTGGAGCTGCCAGCTCCCTGCGGCTACTAATTATTTTGTATCACAAGATATGTTAATAAGTTGATAAGTTGGTGCCTGGCACCTAGGATGATGTGTGGCACCTAGGATGATGTGAAGCCAGGAAATATGGTGTTCGCTCAGCTATGCCTCATGCCCAAGCCTACCGACTTTGTCCTCAGGGAGTTTTTCTTCCGGTAAACATGCCTCGCTATCTGGAAATGTCAAAACAGGTATTCTCTATCCTAAGCCAGTACTCTCCCATCATGGAGATTGTATCCATTGATGAAGCCTTTCTGGATATCAGCGGCTGTTCCACACTGTTCGGCAGTCCGGAAAAAATCGGTTGCCTAATAAAAGAACAGGTTTATTCCAAGCTGGGGCTCACCATTTCAGTAGGTGTTTCCTATAATAAGTTTCTGGCTAAACTGGCATCAGATATGGACAAACCAGATGGCTTGCGAATTATTACGGAAAGTCAAGCATTGGAGCTATTAAGGCCCTTGCCGGTATGGCGAATGTGGGGTATAGGGCTAAAAACCCAACAGCGGCTGGACAAAATGGGTATAAAAACCATTGGTGATATCCAAGACCTGCCGCCAGGATGGTTGGAAGGTAAACTCGGTTCATCTGGTCGTTTATTCTGGGAACTGGCTCAGGGTATTGACGGAAGGGCAGTGGAAACGGAACATGAAAGGAAGTCTTTGGGCCGCGAAGAAACCTTTCCTCAAGATATTAACGATATCACCTACCTGGAAAAACTAATCGCCCAATTCGCAGCTGAATTGTGCAAGAAATTACGCCGGGAAAAGCTTGTGGCGGCAAGCATTACTATAAAGCTGAGATATAGTAATTTTAAAACCATAACCCGCAGCAAAACTACAACTCCTTGCAATTCTGATGTGATTGTAACCCAAATTGCCTGCGAACTTTTGCACCTTTCCTATAACAATAAACAACCTCTGCGCCTTTTCGGCTTAGCTCTGGGGAATTTGTCCCCGACTGTAGAGTTGGAGCAGGGAAGCCTGTTCGAGCCTCAAATTGGTGCCGATTATAAAAATATTGATCGGCTTATGGACGAAATAAGGGAACGTTTTGGCCCTGAAGCAATAAATCGGGCTAACTTATTGACCAATGATTAGGAAGCCTGCAAGTAAACGCCAAATTAACACGTTGCCCGAATTGTCTGAATATTAAATGACTTGATAAGTTGTGTCAGACACCGAGGAGTGTTAAAATTGTGATGAAATGTGGTATACGTTAATAACGAAAGTGAGATTGGATTATGTATATAGTATTTATGTAAGTTGTTTTTAAGCAC
>JAAYNQ010000107.1 GCA_012520725.1 Syntrophomonadaceae bacterium
ATTCGAGATTGGAGAGTTGGTAGGATTTCCTTATATTCCTCCAGGGTTTCCGGCAATCTTGGCTGGTAAAGCAATATCAGGTTGCGGGCTGTTCGGTACACCCGAGAAGGTATATCGTATTTTTCAATGCTAAGCTCACCAAGCTTTCGTTTATTCACTGTATCAAATTCGTAAATCAATATACTGTCTTCACTCTTATCAACCTGATACTCTATGGGTAACACCCCGTCGATGGCCAGATCATCATCGGTGCTGGCAACCTTGGGGCTTAACTCCAGCCCATTGGCCTTAAAAGCCCTGACCGCGTCCCTGGCATCCAGCAGTTCATTATCTGTCTCCAGTCCCATACCATAGCTGATTATGCCCACTACGGCCAGGAGCAGGAAAACTGTAGCAATGCTTAAATACTGTTTGTTCCAGCCTGGATTCATTCCCCCATCTCCCCCCTAAGATCTGTCAACCGCTTCCGGCTTCCATATGGTTAATGCGTACAGATCTGGTATATTATTCTATTATACTACAAGACCTTGGAGCGTCCAATGCCGGGTACTCTCAGATACCCATGCCCAGAAAATACCGCCTTTTTACTGGCGGTATGTCTGGGCATGACTTGAATATGTATTTAGTTTGGCATAGCAATTATTAGGAATTATGCAAAGATTTAATCCCTAAAGGCTGGACTTGTATTATATATACCATTATAGCTTAACCTTAATACCTTTATTTAAATAAGCAGTATTTTATAGCCATCTATACCGCTTCCTGTTTAACTATCTCCCAGCACCCGAATCCCTGGTTGTTCTTAAAGCCCAGACCTGCTTCATAAGCTACTTTGATCAATTCCGGGCACCCTTTCAACCAGTATATTCCGGCATATCCCTTAACCACAGTACCCCTGTAGTTAAGAATCTTTTCAAACTTTTTCTCCTGGCTGCCATTAGGAATAATCTTGATATCTTTGTTATCAGGCCGGTAACCATGTACCACTTCAAATTTGTTCAATAGATTATTCTTGGCTATTTCTGTGAACTGGGACTGCCAAGGCGAATAATAATTGGTGTACTTCTTGTCCTCCCGTATGCAAGTAGTACAGCCAACCAGGGGTGATAGCATCTTAATCTGTACTTTTCTCCCGAATTTAACCGCCTCATGCAGATCAATACGTTCAATCTCAACTTCATTCTGTCCTAAGAAAATTAACTCGGATTTTAAAAGCTTGTCAGCCAGATCCAAAACAAATTCATCCACGGCAGAAGATATGATGAGCTTGGCTGGGGGAAACAGGGTTATTTTTCCGGTTTCCTTGCTGAATTTAAACTTTCCCATCAATCGGGAAAAGGTAAAAAGGTTGAACTTTCCGTTAGATGCGCCTTTTATGTCCTGGTGTAAAAATTGACTGTAGTCTCTATCGAGTTGGTTTTTATACATAAAGCCCTGGAGGATGTGATTATACTGTACAGGCAACACAATCTCACGGTCAGAATTAAACACTACGCTGATTCGCATATCTATAAATCCCTTCCACTTATTGCCTTTATAACGATGTGTTAATTCTATTCTACTATCCTGGAATCCCTATAGATAGCAAATTTTAGCGTCAAATTCTTTCAATATATGCAATATTGCAACAGCTATGCTCCGCTGTGGATGTTTTGCCAATGACCTTTTTCTGCATAAATCCTTTTTTATCCAGCATCCGCTGTGTAGTCCCGCTAGTGGATAGTGACTGGTTCTTGTCCACATTTGTCGGAAACTCCCGAACACATCTCCTTATGATTAAACCATTGAGAATGATAGCTGTCCTTAGTCACCACTGATAAAATCCCCTAGAATACCACCCAAACCCCGGCTTTCCCCACCGCTGCTGCCAGCTTTAAAACCAGCTGCGGACGAAATACGATCGGCCAGCCGGGACAGGGGCAGGCTCTGCAAATATACCACTCCCGGTCCAGTGAGAGTAGCCAGGAAAAGCCCTTCTCCTCCGAACAAGGCATTTTTGAAGCCGCCCACGAATTGAATATCATAGTCTATGGTGGCATCCATACCAGCCAGGCATCCGGTATCCAGGCGAATGGTTTCCCCGGAGCCAAGTTCTTTTTTAATTATCGCACCTCCAGCATGAATGAAGGCCATTCCATCACCTTTTAATCTTTGAAGAATGAATCCTTCCCCGCCAAACAGTCCGGCTCCTATCTTACGGGTAAATGCAATTTCTATATCAATTCCATTGGCTGAACAAAGATAGGAATCTTTTTGGGCAATAAACTGACCTCTATGGGCAGACAAATCGATGGGTATCACTTTTCCCGGATAGGGTGCCCCAAAGGCCACTCGTTGTTTTCCTCTTCCGTTGTTTACAAAGGTAGTGATGAAGAAGCTCTCACCGGTTATGGCACGTTTGAAGCCTTTGAACAGACCTCCGCCGGTTCCGGTTTGCATGACGATACCCTGTTCCATGTACATCATGGCACCTGCTTCCGCTCTTACCCCTTCTCCCGGATCTAACTCAATTTCAACCATTTGCAGGTCGTCTCCAAATATCTGATAGTCAATAACATCGGCCATGTTCTATCCCCTTTCCTTTACCACTAATAAATACGCGCTAATAAGACTTATATTACATGTGATGATAAAAAATTCCTGCCGGTGAAATGCAGGAAACGAAATGCATACTATATTATCCAGTGGTGTTTACCAAAACTTTCTGACCACTTGACATAATTTATAACTCCTGAAAGCTGGTGGCCCGGATTCGGCCAGGAGCTCAAAGGCATTTTGCTGTATGGCTTGCTGCTTGACTTTGGGGTCTGATAAATACAAGGCCAGGAGGCCTTCTACTATGGTTTTGGCTAATGCACTATCGGGTAGTAAACTGGCATAGAAATGGGATTGCCGTACCAATAATTTTAGCCGCTCCAACATTTCCTCCTTATCTTCATAGTAAAAGGTAAAGTTTAAATCTCCTCCCTCCAGGTCTTCCTGGCGGTCTATGAAGTAGTCGAGAAGGATGTGCAGGCTGCATATCCACGGAAAATAGGCGTTTAAACTCCTTTTTACCTGCTCCGGGGATAAAGTATCCCTGGCCGCAAGTGCCATCAGCTCAAACAAAGCCAGGGTTGATCCACAGGCAGCGGCAAATTCCTGCCAGTAAAGGCTGGGATGGGATCGGGTTTCCATCTCAATCCACTCTTTAAGCAGCCCTTCCCTGACTTCTGCCCTCAGGTGTTTATAGACCTGCAGTTTTGAGTATAATTCTGCCAACTGCAGACTATCCTCCTGAACCAAGGACCAGGAGGGCAGCCCCTGAACCAAATGCTGGCACTCCTCTACCAATTGTCGCAGGTAACCTCCATCGTCTTTATAAGGGTAGTAAAGGTAGTAGTCTTCATGGTCTTTCCCGGGATTCAAGGCCACTATCAGAGCTTTGTGCAGTTGCTGGAAAGCTTGACCGTCTGTACACCCAGCCCGATCACAGAGGTTGTCCAGGTAATCGCAAATAGTCTGATAGGCCACAATCAGAGCTGTCAACTCCTCCCGCCTCTGTTCCGCTGCCAGGGCAAATACTGCCCCTCCCTGGCAGTGAAATTCTTTATACTCCAGGCTTAACAATGCCTGTCGCCTCAACTCAATGCTTTGACATTGCTGGGCTACTTGCTTCCACCTGCTCAAGTGCTTTTTGACCAGGGGCAGTATGCAGAAAATATAGCGGGCCATGATTCTTTTTTGTCCTCTAATCGCCCTATGGCTGGTAGAATTGGAGATTTCCCTTAAAGGGCCTCTAGGCATTTCCACCTGGTGACCACCACCCTTGCTCAGGCTGGGCCAGGCATTCATAACAAGTATCCATCAGCCTGCAGGCCAGGTCCTTCAATGCCTGTCGCCCGGGGCTAAATGGCAAGGTATTGATGTCCTCCA
>JAAYNQ010000108.1 GCA_012520725.1 Syntrophomonadaceae bacterium
CTAATCTGGTTGCATCTGCCCTGAATTCAGTATCATAACGTTTTCCATTGTTCCCCATTTATTAATCCCTCCACAGTTGTTATTTTACCTAACTACTGTGTGTCCGACAAATCGGGTATAGGCCAAACAAAGGCGAAATAATAAGCCCTGTCCCTGTTAGCCAACCGACAACCAGGATAGCTGCTAATGCAATAAATAAACCGGCTACAAATACTAAATTGAAAAATCCTAATCCAATCACAGCATACGTGGCACTTAGTATGTTTACTATTGATGCTGCTGTTTCCACTTTTTCCAAATGATAGCTTGCCAACAGCTCCTTAGCTAATTGCTTTGGTGAACCAAGAGAGGCTGAAATTTTTTCTTCTGTTTTACCTTCTCCAAGGCCTATAGCAAAATGCTCCTGGTAATCCCGAAAAATATCTTCACGCTCTTCAGTTGGCAAGCTTTTTAATGCTGTATCCAACTGTTTTAAGAACTCTTCTTTAGTCACTATTTACACCTTCCTTTATTAATTGCTCTACTCCACTGGTGAATTCTTGCCAGTCCTGAAGCAAATCCCTAAGATATTTTCTACCTTCATAGGTTAGTTTGTAATACTTTCTTGGTGGTCCTTCTGACGATTCCTTAAGGTACGTAGTGAAGTAGCCTTCTTTGGTTAATCTTCTTAATAACGGATATACAGTTCCTTCGGATATATCAATTCTTTCTGATATTTTTTGTACTAGTTCGTACCCATAGCGATCCTGTTTATCTAGTAATACAAGAACACATAATTCTAAAACGCCTTTCTTAAACTGTACGTTCAATAGCAATTTCACCTCGTTTCCATAGTCAGAACTGCCATCTGTTATTCGTTGGCCGATGACGACTGGTACGTTTATGGCTATATTATATCATCCACTATTGTAGATTGCAAGGTACTGTTTTATTTATAACACAGGACCCTTTTTTCGTATACGGATACTATCGTGTAAGTATATAGCTCTAAAGTCAGTATTCATAAAAAGATTAAATGGAAGGTGTGATTCGCACCCTAAAAACAGGTTAAGAAGTACAATTTGGGCAGGAGTTTTATGTGGATTGGTACTTTCATGGAGAAGCGTTCTTTTTGCTTCCCAATAAGCAGCATCATCGGGCAGCACATTTGGTCTGACAGGCCTGAAATGAGTTATCTATTTAAATTCATATCCAATTGTCTTAAGCCAATTTGTGATCTCTTCCGATGAAACAGCACCGTTTACAGCAATACCGGGTAGGAGTGTGGATTGGGGCAAAACTCTCGTGAAATTTGCTTTCTTACTTCTTTAGCAGCTGTGTTAAAGTCAAAGGTATAATTCTTATCAGGAATAAATTCTCTTAACGCACTTCCTCTATAACCTCATAGAAGGCTTCATAGTCTCAGTAACTAAGGAGCACAACTTTTTATAAACGATAACAGTATTTTATTAAAAGTTTCCGGAGCGTCCAGATTGGCGAGATGACCTGCCCGAGGAATAGTTTTTACCGTACAGCCGGGATACTGCACCGGCCAGTCGGAAAGATGCTTTTTTATGGTGCCCCTGGTGTCCTCATCACCGCACACCACAAGCAACGGCGCGTCCAACCGGATTTTCCGCTCATATAAGCAGGTGGATAAGCCCTGCCAGGAGATCAGGAACTCTTCCTTATTCATCCTTCCAAACATGTTCATAGCTTCATTATACGCTGCCGGGGTAAAGGTGCTCCCCTTGGACATGGCTTTTTTTAAGCTCTTCCAAGTGTAAAGATACTTCATAATTGAGCCGGAATACTGAAGGGCAAGTTTTTCCCAGTTGGCATATCGCATAAACATAGGTGTGGTCCCCACCACCATATAACCGAGGGCGCCGCCGAAAACGGCCGCGTATTCCTGGGTGACAAAGCCGCCCATGGACAGCCCTACAATAATAGTTTTGGGGTACTGTTCTGCTTCGAGGATTGCATATAAGTCTTCCGCCGCCGCCCTGACGCTGAAACTTTTGGTTGGACGGGAATCACCATGACCGCGTACATCCATATTGATCACGGGATAGCCCGCCTCCTGCAACGCCTTCACCTGGGGTTTCCACATCCCCCGGTGCACACCGTAACCGTGGATCAGCACTATAGCTACAGGACGCTCTCCGGGCCAGACATCATAGACCAGGGTGCAATCCTCTCTCTTCAATGTTTTCTGTATACCCATCAGAATATCTCCTTTAATAAATCATAATGAAGCTATTTTGAATTCCCGGCTGGCTCCGGTTTCAGATCGCAATGATTGATAAGCAGTTTACCATCCATAAACAATGCGGCAACTTTTCTGCCAATCACTGTGGGATCCGCCAAGGGATCTCCTTCAACCACAGCCAGGTCAGCTATCTTTCCAGTCTGTATAGAACCAAATTCATCCTCGAGGCCCATGGACCTGGCGCTGTTAAGAGTGCTTATTTTAAGAGCGTCAGCCCCGCCAAACCTTTTTTCCCCGCTTTCCATGTTCAGCAGCAATTCAAACATGTCCAGTTCAAGCCTGATCATGGCCGGGGTGAGGGGAGGAATTCCTGAGTCGTTAGCCAGCGCAAGGCAAACATCGCTTTCATAAAGCTTGCGGATGTTGTCGAAGGCGTCCAGGTAGTTGGCACTAAATTTGAAAGTCGGTGCCATATCCATACCCACAACCTTAAATTCATTGCGGGTTAGTTTTTCATAGGTCTTCAGCACCCCAGCCCGGTACTCAGGAATCCAGAATTCTTCCGCGATTTGCCCGAAAGTATAAGCCTGATTTCTATAATTGACCAATTTTTCCATGTCCGGAAGTCCATAATGGGAATCTCCTTTGATTGGCCATACCATGGCGTAAGCAGCTGAAATCGTGGGCTCAATTACACAACCGGATGCTTTGATAGCGTCGATATCCTTCTGTTCCAGGGGTCCGTCCATCTGAAAATGCGAAAGTGAGGATACACCAGCCTGAACGCCGCGTCGGAGGGAGGCGACAGTGGAATGGTGCATAAATGATTGCACCCCCCGCTTCCGGGCTTGGTCCGCCAGAGCGCTTAATTGCTCCATGGTCATCACCGCCAGAGTTGTTTCCGGCTTTGCGGGATTGATATACTGCTCAACCACCTTGATGGCCTGGGCACCGCGATTATCAATGGCTCGGTCAACCGCCTCCCTTACCTGCCGGGGGCTTGCGTCAACCGGGAATTCCAGGACTCCAGCCTCGTCATTGGCATGATCGTCTCCTTTTTGCCGGGCCAGCTTCACAAGGAGCCTCATCATTTTGCCTACACCTTCCCTTTGATGCTTTTCAGACAAGTAGGATCCCTCTGGATTGACTACCACCGCTTGGGTAATGCGGGGTCCAAGAATCTCTCCCTCAGCAATACGCTGACGTAATTCCCGTATTCTGGGCAGCCAAGGGGCCCACGCGTCCCTGATATTGGTAATGCCCCTTTCCAGGCAATCTGCCATGTTTTTTTTCAACTGCTTGTCTTCAAATTTTTTTGCCGTCAAGGTCTCCCAGATACCGGCAAAATAGGTGCTGACTAAGCCAGTTACATGGCAGTGGGTGTTGAACAGCCCGGGAATAACCGCTCTTCCGCCGAGATCAATCCTGATATCCGGCGTGATCTCTCCGGGCACTCCTGCAGTACCTGGCATACACAGGATTTTATTTCCTTGCATGATGACTCGCACCTCCGGGGGATAATAAGAAGTGTTTCTTACATCGACAAAACGTCCATTGGTCAACTCAATGATGGGTTGTGCATCAAAGAGACTCATGCAGCAACCTCCTTTCAACTTACTACGCGCTGTTTATTCTATAGTTATGAAATATAATATCACTAATATTACACAACCCATTATACATGGCGAAAAGTCCAAAAGCAAACATTATGAAATATATCGTTTGTTATATTACAAAACCTATGCTATGCTAACAACGAGGTGACAAAATTGGACGGCTTTGCAAAGCGCAGAGAGAGAAAAAAAGAGAGCATTCGCCTTGCAGCGCAGCAGTTATTTATGGATCGGGGGTTCCGGGCAGTAAGCATCGCTGAGATAGCGGCCCTAGCTGGTGTTTCCCAGGTAAGCATATATAATTACTTCGGGAGTAAAGAAAAATTGGCCATCTACGTCATTGATCAGTACATGGCTGAACAATTGCAGGTATTTACTGACATAATTGAAAGCCCACAACCCTTTCTAGTGAAGCTGGAAAAAGCTTTTTTTCAGAGTGCGAAAGCCTATGAAACCATACACATGGAGTTCATTGACACCTTTATTTCCAGTGATCCGAAGATTGCTAAGCTACTCGTGGCTTATGAGGAGAAGCTCTTTCCTTATATGATGAAATTCATTGAGCAGGGGTGGGAAGAGGGCTACTTTAATAAAGACCTTTCCCAGGAAACCCTTCTGTTTTATTTTAATCTTTTCAGCAGCCAGGCCATGCAGCAACTGGAAAAAATGCCGAAAGGAGAAAAAAAACGACGGGTATATAATGAATTACTCAGTGTATTTTTTTATGGGGTCAGGGGTGAGGGAGAAAATTAACTCTCTTATTCCCATGCTTCATGAATACATTATGTTTTTTCAAAGATTAAAGGCAAGCAGTAATTCTCGCCTTATTAAATACCGATTGCCTGCCCTTTCCGGTTATTTTCACTCTTTGGGATGCATATCGATATAAATGATTGTATGCTTTGCTGCAGGGATTGCAAACTATAAGAGAGGCACATGCAGTTTATCCAACTTCCTAAAAAGCATAAAAGGTGAAGAATGATGAGCAAATCAAATCATGGAATCAATATCAGCGGGAAGGTAGAGCCTGGATTCGAAAAAGTTCGAATGGAATTCGAAAAAAATTTTATTATACGTGGAGAAGTTGGGGCGGCGTTTGCTGTGTATCAACACGGTAAGAAAATCATTGATTTATGGGGTGGTTTAAGAGATCAAAAAAAGAAGCTTCATTGGGAATCAGACACTGTTGCCCTGGTGTGCTCTTCAACAAAAGGCATATCAGCGGCTGTTCTAGCAGTGGCACAGGATAAAGGCTGGATAGACTACAATAAAAAAGTGGCAAAATACTGGCCTGAGTTCGCACAAAGAGGAAAAGAGAATATCACATTGAGGGAATTATTTTCTCACCAGGCTGGATTAACAACTATTGATGGAGGCCTGGATACCAAGAATATGTCTAACCTTGACGAACTATCAATTCGTTTAGCTAGACAAAAACCGAGATGGCGATCTGGCGATTACCAAGCATACCATGCTTTCACAGTAGGATTATACATGAATGAAATTATAAGAAGAACCGATCCCCAAAAGCGTACTATTGGGCAAGTTCTACAAGATGAGATCGTTAAGCCCATGAATGGGGCTTTTTACATTGGATTGCCCCATGATTTTGATTCGAAAAAACGATTAGCGCAGATTACTACCCACAGCTTGATTGAATCGTTAAAAAGTCTTCCGAGTATGCCACAGGAAGTAAAGAGAATGTTTTATCATATCTTCCTTCCCTGGACAGAAATGGGTCGCATTACTCTTAATGTTAAGATTCGTTCATATAAAGCTATGATGGATCCACACTTTCTTCAGATTGAATCACCTGCTGCCAACGGTGTTGGCGATGCTCGCACTATGGCACAAATCTATGGAAGTCTTGCATATCCAAAGGCCGATTCGATTATCAGCGAAAAAACTCTTGAGCTGCTTAAAGCTCCCCCCACCAGGCCACGTCTCTCATCTATGGATAGAGTGTTGGGTGTTGAATCTGGATTTTCACTGGGATTTTTCAAACCAGTGCAAGCTTTTCGATTTGGCTCTGATCATACTGCTTTTGGCTGTCTTGGAGGAGGCGGATCATTTGCCTTTGCTGATCCATCAAAGGGAATCGGTTATGCATACGTACCTAACTTATTCAATGATTACTTGTGGAATGATCCGAGAGAGAGAGCGTTACACAAAGCTTTATATGAATGTTTGTAAATTTATTTAAATTCATATATCCAATTGTCTTAAGCCAATTTGTGATCTCTTCCGCTGAAACAGAGGCTGAATAGCCATCCGTGTAAATGTCAATAATCTTCATATAAAATGATAATGGAGGTTATCAGATGAAGAAATCGAAAAACATACTCACGGACAAAGAAATAGAGCTGGTGAGTCTATTAATGCAAGATTGCGAAAGCACGGGCGATATACAGTCAAAGCTAAAACGATTGTTTGCAGGTACAATAGAGCAAATGCTGGAAGCCGAGATGGATGAACATTTAGGCTATGAAAAACATTCGACAGAAGGTAACAACAGCGGTAATTCACGCAATGGGTATAATCACAAGACCATTACCAGCGATTACGGTGAAAGTGAAATCGCCATCCCCCGCTTCTAGTTGATATTTTTGTAATATGGTATCCATCGTTCATTCTCCTTTAGCGTTCACTATTTCATGGAAATATTAATTGTTCCGCTTCCTGCGCTAGCGGTAATGGTATGTTGGGTCCTCCATTCAGAATTTGTTTTGCAAAAGCAAGCTATCGGCTTTTTTATTTGCTTTTGCTTCAAATGTCCCAATCTACTTCAGCCAGACAATTTTACCTGTTTTTTCGCCGATCGGTTCCAGTCAGCACCAGAAATAAAGTAAGCGTCAAATACATTCTGACGTGAATTACAATAAGTCGGGCTCATCCACGCCAAGTATATCACAAAGAGCATTATTAACTGCTATCCTGAAATCATCATCCGATATGTCGTTGGCTTGAGCATA
>JAAYNQ010000109.1 GCA_012520725.1 Syntrophomonadaceae bacterium
AACGCTGCCCCCACCAGGCCTTGAGCTTGGATCACTTCGATCGACACCGCTGCTATGATATTCTTCTCTACAACGATTCCTTCTACCCGGATGATATGACTGCTGATGCCTGCGGCAAATGCTGTGTCGCTTTGCCCTGCTCATTTATTAATCCTGTGGCAAAATTACATAACAATAAGCCACCATCGAAACCGGTTTTGCAAAAAGAACTATAAGGAATCTATCCCTGTAAATACTGATCCAGGAGGACCCATGTAGGGGAGTTCTTCGGCCGTCCGCCGGGCATTTCCACATTTTTTATCCATGGTGTTTCCCGATAGGATTTACACGGAAATGGTATGTCCACTTAAATACCGCTAATCAGAACAGGCGAGGGAGCACAACTCCCCCGACGGTCATGCGCTGGGATTTATTGGGCATTTGAAGGGCGAGCGAGCACAGCTCGCCCTAACAGTTTATAACGGATATTCAGAGTTGCTTGACATGTGGGTAGCTGATCATAGCTAGCTTTAGTGGTAATCAAGCCAGCACAAGCCCTGAACATGATCGGGCAGAGCAGTTATGCAACTAGCTTTAGTGGTAATCAAGTAACCAAATTACAATATTTCCATATTATATATCATCTAAAAAGAAAGGAGTTGACTAGTAAATGAGCGGCGGATTTTTATACCATCCTTTAAACAGGATTTGTTTTACTCCTACAAAAGATGCGTATATCTCTGAATTCTATGCTAATAAGAATTTTGGCGATCGTTTCTATTTGTTTACCAATCAGTTTCAGGGATGCGGTGACGAATACCAGTCCCTGATAAAATTCGATCTATGCCAGGATAATTGTAGAATGATACCTCCCAACAGCTTTATTAAAGAAGCTACTCTTCGGCTATGGATTTATCGAAACGAGGTTCCTTGCGGGAAAACAACCGATCTTTGCGCTTACCCGGTAGTTCAAAACTGGAAGGAATTAAAGGTGACCTGGAACAATCGCCCCCTCATTGATAATTGCCATTCTTTCTGCACTACCGTTTCTCCCGGTTTTGTAAATGATTGGCTGGAAATTAATGTAACCGATCTGGTCAAAGCATGGTATGAAGGTTGTATAGTAAATGACGGGCTTCTTCTAAAATGTGATGAACCTTTCGATAGCCTTCTTGGCTTCTATAGCCGGGAATTTGAGGATTCAACCTACTGGCCCCGTCTTTGTGTGAGCTACGGGGTTAAATGTTGTGTAGATAGGCACCACCCACGGATAAGTGAAACAGAAGAAGAATAACCCAGTAACTGCCCAAGCACCTGGCCGGGATAGCTCCGGCCTTTTTTCTTTTGGCAAATTCCCTTACGGCATTTAAAATGGCTTAAGCCCCGTAAACTATGATATATTAATAGAATAAATAATATCAGGCAGGTTTAATGTGGAACAGGATAAGGTAAAGCAGGTATTTCGATCAAGTATTACGAATCCATTTTTGCAGGGCTGTAAGGCTTCAATTCCCATCGCTGTCGGTTATATCCCCATCGCTATTACCTTCGGGCTGGTAGCTAAATCGGCTGGAATTCCCGATCACATTACCCTTCTTATGTCTTTCCTGGTTTTTGCTGGAGCCAGCCAGTTTGTAGGGGTTAATCTAATCGCTTTGGGCACTAATCCCTGGGAAATAGTACTGACCACTTTTATTTTGAATCTGCGCCATTTTCTCATGAGTGCTTCCCTATCCAGGCGTATTGATGCTTCGGTATCCAAAGCCTGGCGATGCTTGCTGGCATTTGGAATCACTGATGAAACTTTCTCAGTTGCCTCCATGCAAAAGGATCAAACGCTCTCCCCCTGCTTTATTATGGCATTGAATATGCTGGCCTACACCGCCTGGACGGCGGGCACCTGGGCTGGTATTTTCCTGGCTACCGGACTGCCGGCGTCGCTGCAAGCCAGTATGGGTATAGCTCTGTATGCCATGTTTATAGGCTTACTGGTGCCTTCCCTGAAGAATTCCAAACCTATTGTACTGGTAGTTCTTATTTCGATGAGCATTAGTTTGGCCCTGTCCTGGCTGCCACTTACTCAAAGCATGTCAGCCGGTTGGAAGATCATCATCAGCACCATGATAGCTGCCCTGGCAGCCGCCATTATTTATCCTAAAGGATTGGAGGTTTAAGCTAATGAATAAGCTTATGCTGGTGGTAGGGGCTATGGCCTTGGTTACCTATTTACCTCGCCTGATACCATTGCTCTTGTTGGGAAATCAAAAACTGCCCGGCTTCTTAAACACTTTCCTGCAATTTGTTCCCTATGCGGTTCTGGCCGCCCTGATCTTTCCCGGCATACTGACCTCAACCGGGGATATGTCATCATCGTCAGCAGGTGCTTTAGCCTCTATTATACTTTCCTGGCTCCGTTTCAATATAATGTTGGTGGTATTGGGAGGTATCGGTGTGGCCTTCCTGGCATCCTGGCTGCTTTAATATTTAGCCC
>JAAYNQ010000110.1 GCA_012520725.1 Syntrophomonadaceae bacterium
CAAGAATAAACGTAGACAAGATGCTTTGGAGGGCTTTAGACAGGAAATTCAAGACGAAGCCAAGGATCGCGAACGAGGTTATGAATAGCTTTACCATAACTGCTTGCAAAAATGGTCATCGCTGGGCCTAATTGAGTCCTGCGATGACCAAAAACATTCCAGTCATTTGAAATATTCACAACTGCCATTGCACCCCTATGATAAATGGGATAGCAATTCCAGGAATGTTTCATGGCTTGGTTTATATCACTCCTTATAACGCTTGTCCAATAAGCTTACCAGGCATTATAAAAACCAGAGATCTGCATCCGCTAAGGTTTTAGCCATCTGTCACCTGACAATTTATATCATTAATTAACAAACCGAGATCAGCTTAAATCGGCCATCTCTATTATTTCAATCCACCAGATAGTGATATTTTGTCGGAATATTATTCCAGCTATTGCTTTTCCTTAAATAAAAAATTATAATGGAACCATAGTAGGTGGCGGAGAAATAAGGTATCCCAAGGTTAGAAAAGTAGAACCAAGGATGTTTATTAAATCCAAAATCGAAAATCAATCAATACCTGGTTTAACCCAAGGATCAGTCGATAAGTAACGAGTAAAGGAGAAAAACTATTCAATTCCATTTGCCTAGTTAAACATTTAAACAGGTGGTTCAACAACGAGTTGTTAAGGTTTCAGAAGTATCCCCAACTTCTCCGCCACCACATTATAAAAGCAGTTCAAGGGCCTTCAGAATTAAGGCTCTTATTTATTGCATTATACAGTTGCTTGGAGTATAAAGGATGCATAAATCAAATTCATATAAATACCGGGCAGAAAATATAATGGAATGGAGGTAGAGGTTTTGCTAGGATATATCATTATCTTGTTTATAACCGCTACCATCACCCTTATTCTGTCTCTATACACTTATCAGTACCGCTCCAATCATAATGCGGCTTCTTTATTGGTATATTTATTTCTGGGCATTTCCATTTATTCTTCCGCTTATGCCATGGAATTATTAGTCAATGATCTGCAGGACATGATGCTATGTAGCCACCTGGAATATATCGGTATCTCGTCTATGCCGGTTTTGTGGTTTTTAATAGCAGCCTCCTATAGTGAGTTTGATAGGTATCTTAGCAGACCTATAAAAGGGACCCTTTTCCTGATTCCCCTGCTTACTTTGCTCTTTCACTTTACCAGCAATTACCATAACTTCTTTTATGCCAGTGTCACTATTATAAATAAAAGCAATTATACGCTGATGGCTACGGAGCCTGGTCCCTGGTATTATGTACATGTTGTATACCTTATGGTGTTGATGTTTATTAGTACTATAATGCTTATCACGAAATGGTACAAAGACAGAAAACCCTATCGATCTCAGACTATATCATTATTGGTGGCATCCATGATTCCCTGGGCGGGTATGGTTTTTTATCATCTATTCCGTGAAAAATGGCCTCTGGATACTGTCCCCTTGTTTTTTGCCATTGCATCATTGATTTTTCTATGGTCTGCCCGTCAATACCGCTTATTTGATTTGGTACCAGTTGCTCGGGAACAAGTAATCGACAGTATGCGGGATGGGGTTATGGTATTTGATAATCGGAACCGCCTGCTTGATTTTAATCGGGCTGCTGCTTCGGTATTTTCTTCCCTGAACAGTCAGGATATAGGTAAAAGGGCCTCGGAGATTTTCGGATCATTTCCCGAGCTCCTGAGTCAATTAAGCAAGGGCAGTGGAGAATATGAATTGTTCATTGATGAGTCTGGCAGTTACCACACCTATTCCTGCCGGGTATTTCCCATTACCAATAGCTACGGACAACTGATAGCTAAAGCCCTATCAATTATAGATGTCACCGTCCAGGCTCAAATGATGTCAGAGCTACGCCGCCTGGCTACTATTGACAGCCTGACTGAAGCCTCGAGCCGGAGGCATTTTATGGAACAGAGCAGCTTGAGTATCAAGCAAGCTAAAATCAAAGAACAGCAAGTGGCCTTAATATTGCTTGACATCGATCATTTTAAACAAGTTAACGACACCTTTGGGCACCAGGTGGGAGATTGCACCCTTAAAGCTATTACGGAAATATGTCGAGATAACATTCGTCCCGACGACCTGTTAGGCCGTTACGGTGGAGAAGAATTCATGATTTTATTAATGGACACCTCTTTGGATGAAGCTACTCTGGTAGCTGAGCGCATCAGGTGCAAGGTAGCTACTACCCCTATTAAAATAAATGACAACTTGATTTCAGTCACTGCCAGTATGGGGGTGGCGGTTACCGATAGTGTTTCTGAAGCCGATATTGAAGCATTATTGCGCAAAGCCGATCAAGCGCTGTATAAAGCCAAAGCAGCCGGACGAAACACGGTAATACAAGCAAGCTCTGATTAAAATGAGTATTGAAGGATGAACATTTAATAAAGCACAGGCAGTCGATAAGTATATTTGTACCCCTATATATGTTTATATCCACACCATCTTATAACTAATGTCAATAATTACCTCCTATGCACTAAAATGTCCATTATTCCCTTATTGCGACAATATTGGCAGCTTGTTGGTAGGATTTTCAACTAGTAATTTATTACTGAGTTGAGTTATCTTACCTACAAGGAGGTATTAGTCTATGAAAAAACTATTAAGCGTTGTAGTGATGTTGACTTTTATCCTGGTACCGGCAGGCAATATCCTGGCCTGCAGCGATCCTGGTCCGAGTAAGGTAAGCATTTCTTGTCCCAGCAAGGTCCGCATCAACTCTTGCATTGAACAGGCAAAGACAAGCGTCTCTCTCCCTGTGATTAAAATCAATGGGGTTCCATTGGCCAAGGAGTACATATCCGCCAATAGCTGTAAAGCACCAGTAAAGCTTAAAGCAAGTGATAAGCCCAAGGCACCGGTATCCAAGCCTAAAACTCCAGCCCCATCCAAGCCCCAAAAACCTGTCACACCGGCACCCCAACCTCAGCCACCGGGCAATCCAGTGCCTGATCCTAAACCAGGTAATGAGGATAGCTTCAATCCCAGTTCCCTGCAGAGTGAAATGCTTGCTTATATTAATGCCGAAAGAGCAAAAGACAATTTATCCCCATTTGTATTGGATGAGAAGCTCTGCCAGGGCGCTTACCTTAAATCAAAAGACATGGCAGTAAACAATTATTTCAGCCATAACTCCCCAACTTATGGCAGTCCTTTTGATATGATGAAAGACCTGGGCATTGCTTATAGACTGGCTGGCGAAAACATTGCCAAGAACACCAGTGTCAAAGGTGCTCACCAGGCCTTCATGAATTCATCCGGACACCGGGCCAATATTCTCAACAGTGGTTTTAAAAAGCTGGGACTGGGTTTTTACCAAAGCGGATCTTATTTATATGTTACCCAGTGGTTTACCAACTGACTCAAGTGGGCCAAGGTAGGAAAGTGGTTTAAAGACAAACAAAGAGCCATGCCGGCAGAATTGTTTATAAATTCAAGCTGCCGGCATGGCTGTTCCTTAAGCGATTGATAATAGCTTTGACTGCCCGCCTTTGCTGTAATAATACTGATGATATCAAAAAGGATTTTTGATGAAACAGAACCTCAGCGTCTAAGCTAATTCCTTAACAATCAGCACCGGACACTTTACCGACCTGCTCACTCTTTCGCTTACACTGCCCATCAACAGACCTTTTATGGTACCTAATCCCCGACTCCCCATTACAATCAAGTCATAAGGCTTATTTCCTGCTTCTTCCAAAATAATATCCAGAGGATTGCCCCAGGATAAAATAAGCTCCACTTCATTTTCACTTTTGCCGATGGACAGAAGAGCATTATTAAGTATTTGGCTGCCTTCAGCCCTGAGTCCGGCTATTTCCAGCTCCAAATCAGGCATGGTAGTCTTGCTGAAGGATTTGCCTATTACATGCATTAGAGTTAACTTGCTGCCATATTTATCAGCCATAGATGCCCCTACTTTAGCTGCATTTAATGAAAAATCAGATCCATCTACTAAAACCAGAATATTATTA
>JAAYNQ010000111.1 GCA_012520725.1 Syntrophomonadaceae bacterium
TCCCTGCCTGGGGGTTGCGATTATCTTTAAAATCATAGTGAATGGTATAAAGCTGGCCCGGTTTAAGAGCTGGAACTTCACCCTGAGCTAATGGCTTTTCGCCCGCTGGACTTCCCGCTTTACTAAAACCCGGAAATACTTATTATGGACCTGCGCTTGGAGGATTCAGAAGCACTGCCGGTGGCAGCCGATATCAATGCTCGCTATCCCTGGATTCAAGTGATCCTGCTCTCCGAGCAAGAAGATTATACTTTGCTGAAGAGGGCTATGCAGGCCGGGGTACGGGAATTAATGCTGAAGCCTTGGCGAGCTTCGGAATTAATAAGCCGGGTTAAGGAATTGGCTGAGCTTTATCGTAGAACGTTAAAAAAACCAGGGAATGCAGGCATCCTTAATCAGGATAGCCCTTCAATAAACAAGCAACAGCAAGCAGCCAAGGCTTCCCGGGTTATTACCATATTCGGCAATAAGGGCGGTATCGGTAAAAGTGTTATTGCCGCCAACCTGGCGGTAGCAGCAGCTACCCGGTATAAAAACCAGGTAGCCTTGCTGGACTTAGATTTGCAGTTTGGAGACATAAGCTTGATGATGAACATCAATCCACGTAAGACCATTGCTGAGCTGATGCTGGAATCCGGTGAACTGACAGCCGATCTGCTGGAGGAATATTTCTACGAACGCAGTGGGGTGAAAGTCCTTTCTGCTCCTCCCAAACCGGAATTGGCAGAATTGGTTAATCCGTACGGGGTAGAGGCTCTGCTTAAAGTGTGCCGGCAAATGTTTACTTATGTTTTTATAGACACTCCTACCTTTTTGGATGAAACTACCTTAACTGCACTGGAAAGGTCTGATCTGATTTTACTCTTAATATCTTTGGATATTCCTACCATAAAAAATATCAAAAAGGGAATCGACATTTTAGAACCCATGAATCTCCTGCCCCGAACCAGGCTGATTTTAAATAGGTCTTCCGCTCTTTCAGTGGGTTTAGAGGCCAAGGATGTGGAACAGGTCCTGGGGATGAAAATTGCGGCTGGCATTCCCAATGATTTTAAGATAAGCGTGTCCGCCATTAACCGAGGAATTTCTTTTGTTGATATGAACCCCAAAGCGGCCATATCCAAGAGTATGCTGGAATTATTCCAACTTATTGAAAAAGAAAGAAATGATTAAGGGGGTCTTTAAATGTCCCTTTTGGCTCGATTGCAGAACGAGCAGGTTCTAAGTCCAAGCATTAGGAAAGAAGATAGTAGTGCCCGCTATTTGGATATTGTATATAAGATTCAGCAACGGATTATCCGGGAAGTAGTACAAGAGTCTTTTGACAGTCAGGAGCGGGAGGAAACTGAAAAGCGGATAAGAACTATCACCGACATGATTATAGAAAAAGATTATTTTAACCTGCCCCGCAGTGAACGGGAGATTATCATCAAACAGGTGACGGATGAGGTTCTGGAATTTGGACCTTTAAGTCCTCTCTTGCGGGATGAAAGCATTTCTGAAATTATGGTCAATGGACCTCATCAGATCTTTGTGGAACGAAGAGGTAAGATCGAAAAGGTCAGTGTGGTCTTTAGAGACAATCTGCACCTGGAAACTGTTATTCAGAGAATTATATCCCCTTTGGGGAGGCGACTGGATGAGAGCATGCCTATGGTGGATGCCCGTTTGCCCGACGGATCCCGGGTGAATGCTATAATTCCGCCGGTGGCCCTAAACGGTTGTGTCTTGACTATTCGCAAGTTTTCCCAAAACCTGCTTAAGGTGTCGGATTTAATTAGATTTAATAGTCTTACTTCCAACATGGCTCGTTTTTTGGAAGCCTGTGTCAGGGGGCGCATGTCCATGTTGGTATCAGGGGGCACCGGAGCTGGCAAAACCAGTACCTTGAACATAATCTCAGGATTTATTCCAAGTGATGAAAGGATTATTACTATAGAGGACTCGGCCGAATTGCTATTAAAGCAGGAACATGTAGTAACCCTGGAAACCCGACCTCCTAATTTGGACGGCAAAGGTGAGATCAGTATTAGGGATTTGGTCCGCAATTCTTTGCGCATGAGGCCTGATCGCATTGTGGTAGGAGAGGTCCGGGGGGGTGAGACCCTGGATATGTTGCAGGCTATGAATACCGGCCATGATGGTTCACTTTCCACCCTTCATGCCAATTCCCCCCGGGATTGTATCTCTCGCCTGGAAACCATGGTAATGATGGCCGGTATGGAACTGCCGGTGAAGGCTATTCGGGAGCAGATTGCTTCGGCGGTGGATATTATTATACATCAGAGCCGTCTATCTGACGGTAGCCGGAAAATCACCCATATTACTGAGGTGGTAGGGATGGAGAGCGATATTATAACCTTGCAGGACATCTTTATTTTTGAACAAACTGGAGTAGATGAACGGGGCCGAGTACAGGGGCAGCATAGGGCAACCGGCATCAAACCCAATTGTTTGGAGAAGTTGAGGGCGGCCGGAATAGTAATACCCGATGAATTGTTTACCTGAGGCTTAAAGATAAAAGGGGGTGCTTCAGTTGCTATATTTAATGGTTTTTTTCATATTCATGGCGGTAGTTTTTGCCTTGATCGGCTTAATTAAGTCCTTTTCCACCCGCAACCTATATGTGGAGCGTTTGCATGCAGTGATGGGATCGGTTGAAGCAAATAAACGGGGAGAGAAACTGACTATGAAGGCCACCCTGGCTTCTTTGCTGAAATCGGTATCCCAGCTTTTTGCCTCTAATTCTTCTACCGGACGCTTGCAGAGCCGCTTGGTGGAAGCCGGTATACCTTTAAAAGGAGAGGAATACATAAGTATCAGCCTGGGCGTCATGTTATTTGTTCCTTTACTTACTTATGGCATAAGTACCAATGCCAGGCTGGCAATTCTGGCCTTGATTCCAAGCTTATTGCTGCCCGAGTTTTATATCAAAATAAAAAAAAACCGGCGCTTACAGTCCTTTGACCAGCAATTGGCAGACGCTCTGGTTATCATGGCTAATGCCATTAGGGCTGGTTTTGGTTTTCAGCAGGCCATGGAGACCGTAGTCAAAGAAATGCCGCCTCCTATTTCTACAGAATTTGGCTGGTGTCTGCAGGAGATGAAACTAGGTTTCAACCAGGAGGAAGCCTTATTAAACATGAGTGCTCGAGTGAATAGTGAGGAACTGGATATGATCATTAGCGGGATAATTATTCAAAAGCAGATTGGCGGCAATTTGGCCCAGATTCTGGATAACATTGGAGATACTATGAGGGATCGGGCTCGCATTAAAAAACAGGTACGAACCTTAACTGCCCAGGGCAAGCTGTCCGGGATAATAGTGGGATCATTGCCAGTAGCCCTCTTAGCGTCCATGCTGGTTATTAGCCCACAGCACGTGTACTTCTTTTTTCAGGATAGTCGGGGTATGTTGATGCTGGGGACGGCAGTATTAATGGAGATTATAGGTGCCCTCATTATCAGTAAGATTGTAAAAATAGAATTCTAGTAGGGGAAAAATAATGCTTTTTATAATAGTTATTCTATGGACAATAATGATTGCGTCATTGATTTTGGGCTATCTTCTTTTTATAAACCGGGATCGGATATTAGTTAGGCAAAGGCTGATTGCCTGTACGATAAAAGAAGAAAAGGCCTACCTCCCCCCTGAATTGCAATTGGGTTTCAAGACCCGAGTAGTAAATCGGGTAATGGCAAGTTTTACCCAGGTCTTTAAAAGGCTCATACCTAATAATGAAAAGGATGCCTATAATATGAAACTACTCAGGGCGGGAAACCCTTATGGCTTAAATGGAGAGGGCTACCTGGTGATCAAATACACGATTTTTACCATGAGTATTATAGGCGGGATATTTACTGGGAATATGCTGTATTTGTTATTGCTGGCCATGGCCGGATTTATGCTTCCTGACCAATGGCTTAAGTCACTTATCACAGGCCGTAAAGAGGAAATACTGAAGGGATTACCCAACTTCTTGGATATGCTCTGCATAAGTGTGCAAGCCGGTTTGGGTTTTGAGGCAGCTCTGCAGAAAGTGATCGAGAAGAAGCGGGGGGCTTTAGCGGATGAATTTAGAATAGTAATACAGGAGATGAGAATGGGTAAAGCCCGTCGGGTGGCCATGAAAGACATGGCTGAGCGGGTAGGGATTAGTGAAGTAACGGTTTTTGTAACGGCTGTGATTCAGGCCGAAATGTTGGGAGTGAGCATCAGTAATGTATTGCAGGTCCAAGCTCAGCAGGCCCGGGACGCTCGTCGCATGCAAGCGGAAGAAAAGGCCATGAAGGCACCGATAAAAATGCTACTACCTCTGGTCTTCTTCATTTTTCCAGTATTGTTTATCATCCTCTTGGGGCCCTCCTTTATTAATTTATTGGAAACTTTGTGATGACGGCATGGTACGAGATAAGTGAAAAAAATCTTCGATGCCGTCATGCTTAGCCTAAGCGAAGCATCTTGTAACTCAATAAAAACAATAATAATTCCCCTTGTTGGTGAGATCCTTCGTGGCCTTTGGCTGGTCGGGATAGCAAAAAAAGTATTTTTTCAGTGGTCGCGGATGGTTTACTACTACTGTAACCTTTTAGTCATCCATAACAGTTCTTAATAATTAGCCGAAGAACTCTATTATTAATATATGTAGTTAATAAGATCTTAATAAAATCTGCATGTTGGGAGGGAGCATAGATGCAGGAATTAAAGATATTAAAAGCAGAGACGGGAGAGGAAATAGCTAGCCGGTGTTATTTGGCGAACCGATTCTTTAGCCGCCTAAAAGGCCTTTTGGGTAAGGAATATATGTCAGACGGGGAAGGCCTCCTGATTAGTCCTTGCTCCTCAGTGCATACCATGGGAATGAAAATATGCATTGATGTGGTCTTCTTGTCATCTGATTTTCAGGTACTCCGTTTGATTGAAGGGGTAAGACCGGGGAAGGTATGTCAATTTAAAAGAGGATCTTCCTTGGTGCTGGAATTGCCCGCTGGTCAGGTTAGGCGTTGCGGACTAAAGCGGGGTGATTTTCTTATTGCTATGGATAAACAAGGGGATGAAGCAGGAGATTTTTTCTCCCGGAGAAGAGCAAGGATCAGAAAGAGAAAGTATCTTAATGAGGAACCTGCTTATGATGGAGTTTTCAGCGGGTTTATAAACTTTGCCAAAATCAATATTTGCAGAAATTTATAAAAGCTTTAAATTATTTGTTGACAATTAAGCTAGTGGATGATAATATAAATTTTGCGCGTGGCGGGAAGCCAAAGCGCAACGGATCTGATAAAACTGAACAGCAAGACTAAAGTGCGGAGAAGATTGGGACTGGTATTTTAGTAA
>JAAYNQ010000112.1 GCA_012520725.1 Syntrophomonadaceae bacterium
AATCAGCACTTACCTGCACCTTTGGTGCCAATCACAAGGCGAGCTATACGGATTCTAAAAACCGGGTCTGGGAAGGCATGCCCCTCTGGTTCCTGGTGGGATTTGTGGATGATGCCGACCAGCATTCTAATAACGCCTTCAATGATGCGCTGGCTGAATCAGGGTACCAGGTGGTTATTACCGCTGGTGATGGTGCTTCGGTAACTATAGATAGTACCAACATTATCCGTAATAATAACTACATTGTTGCCAATACGCTGAATGAATTCCCCATTCCCGAAAGTGATGACAACTGGCCCCTCAGACTGGTGGGACCGGCGGTAAGCGGATCTAGTTCTATCGGCAATGTTATAAGTATTAAATTGATAGAATCATCGTCACTGCTTACGCCTCCCAACCTGACTGCTGACAGTATAGACAATAAAGTAGGGCAGCCCATAGATATCGACTTTATTGATGATCCAGACTGGCGGACTACTATTACTGGGGTAAAGGTGAATGGCAATGCATTAAGTAGCGGACAGTATGCAGTATCGGCAGGAAAGATTACCATAATGGCCGGTGTATTCAATGCAGCTGGAGACTATACTGTATTGGTCAGCGCCCAAGGGTATGAAGATGCCGAGATTATCCAGGTTATACTGGCGGATACCCCAGGCAATCCGGTCTATACCATATCACCAGTAAATGATGATGCGTATATTAACGGGATTACTGTAGATGGAATAAATACTATGACGGTAAAAACTGGTATATCTGGATTTAGGTATTTTGCCGTAAACATTACTCCGGTAACTCCTCATACAGGACAGGAAACCGTGGTCTTTACCCATCTGAGAAATGGGGTGCAGTTGGGCATCAATGCCACCCGGGCTGACTTTGACCTGGTTTCCAGTGCTCAGGCAGGCTTCAATGTTAAGGCTGGAGATGTGATAAAAGCTTATATAGTTGATGAACTGACCAATGATCCGGAGGTTAATCCCATAGTATTGCAATAGCTTGATCAGCTAAGTAATGATCCATGCTGAATAGTTAAGGATTTTCTTCCTCCTATTCGGCCCGGATCCAATAAAAATAGTATAGACAGCGTTAGTACTTTACGGAGAATTATGGAGTACGCGCATAAATGGAACCCATGGCAGCAGGCCCACAGCGACAGCCAATGTCGCTGTGGCCATTGCTGCTCATTGATGTTTATTTGTAGGTTGAGCTAGCATTAGAAGTAAAATTGGAAATAGAAGGAGGGAACTTGGTGCAAGCCGGATGGAAACCGGGAATTAGCAAATATGCTGCCCTGCTCGGTATTTTATGTTGCTTGTTTTGGGTTGGGATTACCGGCAGCAATTATCCAGCTCTGGCAACAGTACAGGGGCCGGAGCAAATCATACTTACTTGGACCGATGATCCAGCCAGTACTCAGACCGTGACCTGGTTATCGCCGGATACTACCGCCAGCCAACTGCAATATATGCCGGCTGTAGACTTTAATGGCGATTTTCCCAATGCCTCCATAATCGAGGCTCAAATGTCGCCCTTTGGCAGTAGTAATTACCGTTATCAAGCTCATATTACAGGTTTAACAGCAGATACCTCTTATGTCTACCGGGTGGGCAGTGCAGAGGCATGGAGTGAGACTCTGTCCTTTACCACCGCTGCCGATAGCGATACCTTCAGCTTTTTGTATTTGGGAGATGTACAGGAAGGCTATGAAGAATGGGAGGATTTGCTGGATTTCATTAAGCAGAACCATCCTCAGATCAAATTTTCCCTTTTGGGGGGAGATCTGGCTAATAATGACAATGAATGGGGACAGTTTTTGACTGCTGCCTCTCCCTATTTCTCCCAGGTGCCCATGATGCCCACTTTGGGTAATCATGACGGTTATATGTATCTTAATTTTTTCTCCCTGCCGGGCAATGGACCTGAGGGATTAAAAAAGGAATTTTATTCCTTCGATTATGGCAATGCCCATTTTGTAGTCTTAAACAGCGGCAACAATACCAGTCCGGAAGCCAAAGAGTGGCTTAAAACGGATCTACAAAATACCAGCCAGACTTGGAAATTTGCTATGTTTCATTATCCAGCCTATCCGGCCTTTGATGACAACAAGACCATTGATGAATCCATCTGTGAAAACTGGGTGCCGATTCTGGAAGCCAACGGGGTGGATATGGTATTTGTCGGGCACCAGCATCAATATATGAGAACCTATCCCATATACCAGGGAGAGACACAGACCGGGGTGGAATCATATGGTATTGTATATATAATGGGCAATTCCGGCAGTAAGCATTATGGGGCTGGAGCAGGTTTTCCTTACATTGACTGCCAGGAGACCGGCAGCAATTATCAGCTGATAGAGATTGAAGGTGAAGTACTGACCCTCACTTCACGGAAAGCCAACGGCGAGTTGATTGAAGTCTATACCATTGACAAAAGAAAATATCCTCCCCTTTTACAGTCAGTTTCATTAAATCCTGTAATCGGCCAGTCAATTGATATTAGTTTTACTGATGATCCTGCTTGGCGTGGTTCCATAAGCAGTATAAGAGTAGGGGGAATCGAGCTTAATAGTGATCAGTATACTTTGTCTGAAGGAAATATTCATATTTCTGCCCAGGTTTTTAAACAGGCTGGAAACTTTGAGATAGTGGTAAGTGCTACTGGATATCGGGATGCTAGTGTGATTCAAAGCATACTGGATAATGAAGGGTCAGCTGGCTGCTACAGTCTGGTCTCGGTGGACGATGATTCCTATTATAGTCGTATTAACCAGGATGGAATACATTATATGACGGTCAATCCTGGAATAGGAGGATTCAGATATTTTACCGTCAGCATAGATCCCATAATTCCCCATAGTGGAGATGAGACCGTGGTTTTTACTCATCTGAGAAATGGGATACAGCTGGCTATTAATGCTACCCGGGCTGATTTTGACCAGCTGCATATAGCCCAGGCCGGTTTTAATGTAAAGACGGGTGATTTGATAAAAGTTTTTATAGTGGATGTTTTGACCAATGAAGTGGATAATAATCCGGTAATTCTACAGTAAAAAATTATTGTGATATTAAGGAAAACTTTTCAGCCTTAACTTATGGGGTTGAGATGATAATGCTGGAAGAATCGAGGAATGGACAGTAGGATAAAGCTTGAGATGGAAAAATATCTGGAGGGAAATGCAATTAAGTCCTGAACCTAAGGGTAGGAAAGGGAATTATGAAAAGGATCGATGAGAGGAAAGAAGGTATTGAGGCCCCAAGTGACAGGTTCATATGTTTAGGATAGAGGTGGACGGAAATGAAATTATTACATGAGCATAGCATATGTTCAGCTAAGGCTGCAGCTTATAATAGGGCAATTGAACCCGGCAAATTCTTGCCGGTGCTGCTTTTACTCTTTCTGAGCATGGTGATTCTGTTGCTGCCTGTATCCGCTCAGGCTGCAATATCACTTACGGTAAGTGGAGATGGGGTAAGTAATCCACGCACCTTTAGCGAGGCAGATTTATTGGACATGGAGCTGGTTCAGCAGCAGTACAGTACAATCAACACCTGGCCCACCAAAAAGATGATTGTGGCTCAGGGGGTGAGATTGAGCGATATATTGGAGCAAGCGGGAATCACTGATGAGGCCAAATTGATTAAGGTGAAGAGCAGGGATGGATTTGTCATAAGCTTTACAGTTCAACAACTGCTTGATGATACTCGCTACTTTTATCCAGGATTAAAAGAGAACCATGAATATTTTGGTTACATAAATGGTTCAGAGGCTGGAGCTTCGCCAGTACCTACTATTATAGCCCTAAAAAGTGCTGAGAGTACTGATTTTGGCCATATGAATGATAAGGAAGCCCCTCTACTGGTTTTAGGGCAACGCTGGATAAGCGAGCAGACCAATCAAGTCTTCGTTAAAATGATTACAGATATCGAGGTGTCTACCTCCCAACCGGGAAAATGGGATAAGCCTACCTTTAGCCCCAGTGTAGGAGAAGTACCGGTTGGAACCCTGGTTGAACTGAGCACCACGGATATGGACGGAGATAACATTTATTACACCCTGGATGGCAGTGATCCAGGTATTGAGAGTCCTATCTACAACTGGATAAAAAAGCGTTGGTGGAAAGACCGGGAAAGTGAGCTGGCAAGCATCAACCGTCCCATAGAAATCAAAGGAAACATTACAATTAAAGCGGTGGCAATTGGATTTGGCAAGGAAGACAGCGATATCATTTCCTTTGATTACCAGGTTCTTGAAAGGCCGCCGGAATTAATTGCCGACAGCAGCCAAAATGAATTGGGGCAGGGCATAGATATCAGCTTTATTGATGATCCTGCCTGGCGGGCTGCTATCAGTGATGTCAAGGTCAATGACCAATCTATAGCGGGCAAGTATACCCTGGCTGAGGGAATTATCAGTATCGATGCCAGTGTGTTTACCCAGGCTGGAGATTATGAGATTAGTGTTTTAGCCCCGGGATATGTTCAGGCCAGGGTTAGCCAGAACATAGGAACACTGTTAATGCCACCGCCGGAATTGAATGCCGACAGCAGTGAAAATGAAGTGGGGCAAGGTATAGATATCAGCTTTATTGATGATCCTGCTTGGCGGGCTGCTATCAATGATGTTAAGGTCAACGAGCAATCTATTGCGGGCAAGTATACCCTGGCCGAGGGAATTATCAGTATCGATGCCAGTGTGTTCACTCAGGCTGGGGATTATGATATAAGGGTTTGGGCCTCTGGATATACCCAAGCCAGGGTAAATCAGAACGTAACTGCCCGGGTAGTGCTCCAAAATCCGGTTGATGATCAGGAATTTAGTCAGGGGCAAAAAATCTCCATACAGGGAATTGCCAAGGGGGTGTTGAGCCTTAACCTAAAAATAGTCGATCCCCAGGGCGAAGTTGTTTACGGACCGGTCCCATTAACGATAATAGATGAAAGGTTCGAAAGCAGCTATTCCCTGAGCTCCACAGCCAAAACTGGTGTTTATAACATTGTATTGGAAGCTCCCAGCTTATCGGCTCCCCTCAGCTCTAACTTTAGGGTGAAATCCAGTACCGGAGGAGGCCTTCCTCCTGATGAAGATGTGGTTTTGACTATCAGCGGGGATGGGGTTAGCCAGACCAGGACTTTTACCCTTGGTCAGCTGGAAAAGATGGAGCAGCATCAAGAGGTTTATAGTGTAATTAATACCTGGCCCACCAAAAAGTGGTATGTAGGAGAAGGGGTTCTACTTGATGATTTGTTGGATGAAGCCGGGATCAAATCCAGTGCAAGTTTAATAAAAATCACTTCCATGGACGGGTATTCCATAACTCTCACCGCCAGTGAACTATTGCATGAGCGGCGCTATTGTTTCCCCAGGTTTAAGGAAGGGGGAAGTGATGCTGATGGTCATATTCCTGGTTCTTCAGCAGGTAAGCGACCGGTGGAAGCTATGATTGCATTAATAAGTGCTGAGGGCACTGACAATCCTTCCTATATGGATGACTTGAATTCACTCCTATTTATGGTAGGGCAGCGGGCAGTAACCGAACAAACCGGTAATCTCTTTGTTAAAAAAGTAAATAGGATTGAAGTATCGACCACTACTCCACCCACCTGGGACATTCCCCGGGCTGATCCCGGCAGCGGTGAAATTGAAGCCGGTACTTTGGTAAAATTGAGCAATAATACTATGGATGATGATAAAATATATTACACTACCGATGGCAGCACTCCTACCCTGGAGAGCTCTATGTATAACCCTATAGCCAGTCGTTGGTGGACGGCTCGGGAAGATGATCTGGAACGTATCAATCATGCTATAGAGATCAATGAGGATACCACCATAAAAGCCATAACCATTGGTCCAGGGAAGAAAGACAGCAAAGTGGCTACCTTTACTTATAGGGTAAAGCCGGCTCCTAGCAATACCACAGGAACCATTAAACCCAACAAGGACAATACAATAAGCCTGGGCAATGAAGCTAAGTTGGATATACCGGCTAATACCCTGGCAACAGAGGTGGAAGTAAGCATAAGGAAGGTGGATTCACCTCCAGCTGTACCCGGAGGATTTAAGTTGTTGAGCTCTGTCTTTGAATTGGAGGTGGATGGAAAAAGCAGCTACAAGTTTAAAGGGATGGTAAGCCTGACCTTGAAATTTGATCCTGCCCAGCTCGAGGAAGGCCAGACTCCCAGTATCTTCTATTACGATGACGCGGTTAATCAATGGATAAACCTGGGCGGAACCGTAAAAGGCTCTACCATCACGGTACAGATAGACCACTTCAGCAAATTTGCCGTTATGGCCCGGGAGTTGGGAACTGAGTTGAGTGATATTAGCGGTCACTGGGCCCAGGACAATATTCAGTACTTGCTGGCTAATAAGGTTATTGGGGGATACCCAGATGGCAGCTTTAAACCTGATAAGACCATCAGTCGGGCTGAATTTGTCACTATATTGGTCAAGGCTTTCGCCCTGGACCGTAAAGAGGAACCAAGCTTCGCTGATACCGAAAATCACTGGGCGAAAGACTATATTGCCACTGCCGTAGGTAACAGCATTGCTAATGGTTACAATGAAAACAGCTTTGGTCCCGATGATCTGCTAACCCGGGAACAGATGGCGGTAATGATCCTCAATGCCAGTCAACTTCCGAAGCTGACAGCTAAGTTATCATTTAGCGACCAGGAAGAGATTTCCCCTTGGGCTAGAGAAGCCCTGGCTGCTTTAACGGGGCATGGAGTGATGAAGGGATACCCGGATAATAGTATTCAGCCTCAAGGCCAGGCCAGCCGGGCCGAAGCGGTAACTGTTATTGTAAATACCTTAAAACTTGTGGAATAAGTGCAATCCGGCTTTAATAATAGATCAAGGAAGAAAAATCAGGTTCAAAGCATGAGCAGGAAGAGCTGCAGGATGCAGGGGGGATGAGGATTAATGATTTTATTTAAGGATGATATTGGCCGGGGAAGACTTGCTTTACTGCTACTGGCTTTGCTCCTTAGCGTATTTGTTCTGAGCCCGGCAGCCTACAGCCGGGCTGATAATCTCTATGAACTGGAAATTACTGGTGATGGAGTAAGCAATCCTATGACTTTTACTATGGATCAACTGCAGGATCTGGAAGTATACCAGCAGGTTTATAGTACTATCAACACTTGGCCTACCAAGAGGTTTTATATAGCCAGGGGGGTCAGATTGAAACAATTGCTTGATTTAGCCGGAATTCAGGATGAGGCCAAAGTGATTAAGTTTTATTCTTATGATGGTTATGAAGTGAGTTTAACGGTCAAGGAGTTATTAAAAGATAAGCGCTACTATTATCCCCATTTAATGGAGAATGGTGGTAGCGATGGCAGTGTTGCCGGTTCTTCTGCTGACAAAGAAGAGGTTGATGCTATTCTGGCCTGGGAAAGTGCTGAGAGCAGTACTGACCCGGAGGAAATGAATGATATGAATGCTTTGTTGCTCATTTTTGGCCAAAGGGCGGTGACTGAGCAGACTAATACCTTATTCTTAAAACATGTTAATAAGGTGGAGGTATTAAAGGCTGATCCCGGGAAATGGGATAAACCCAGGGCCAGTATCAATAGTACCGAGGTAGCTCCTGGAAGCCTCTTGGAATTGAGCAGCAAGGGGAATGACATTGATAAAGTATACTACACCACTGATGGCAGTACCCCTACTATAGAAAGTCCCATATTTAATTGGAGTGCCAAGCGTTGGTGGACTCAACGGCCTGATAGTCTGGGCAGTATTAATAAACCTATAGTAATCAACCAGGATATGGTAATTAAAGCTATTGTCATCGGTCCCGGCAAAGAAGATAGTGAGGTAATGACTTTCTCCTACAAGGTAGGCCTTCAGGATTCACCCGGACAGGATTTACCGGCGGCAGTGCCCACTACTATTTCTCTGGACCGGGATCAGCTTGAATTAAAAGTGGGGGGGAGTTTTGAGTTGTATGCCACCGTAGGTCCCGATGATGTCATAGACAAGAGCATAATTTGGACTTCCAGCGATACCCGGGTAGCCACCGTTGACAAGCATGGTTTGGTTACCATGGTAGGTGAAGGTACGGCTGTAATTACGGCCAGAACTCAAGCCGGGGGTCTTGAGGCCAGCTGTACGGTCAGCAGTCAAAGCCCGGTTGCCCAGGCCCAGCTTACCCCAGACTCGGAAGATGATCCCTCCCTGGCCGGGGAAAAGGATACCCCCCATTCCAGCCGGGAAGAGCAGGAAGAGCTTTCTCCCCAGGAAAATACAAGTTCAGGTTTAGGTGAAAAGCCGCCCTTAGCTTCCTCTTCTGAACCGGAAAGCAATTCGGATCGCTATCGCTATCTTATAAAAAGGGAATTGGCTGATCCTACCCTGGCTGAACAGGATTCTAGCTATCAAGGAGCAGACAGCCAGGCAGAAATGGAGATTTCAGCCGACTACCTGCCTCTAGCTATGGAGCAAAGGCGCTTAAAGAGTCATATCTTACCCATTTTCATAATTCTATTCTTGAGCGGCGCACTAAGGGAGTATTGGCAATATAAGAAGGAGGCAATAAGTTGAGTCTTTATGTTTTAGCAGTTTTGGAGAGTATCATGCATGAAATTTCATCGGGCTTGTTGGCACCGACCATAGCTGTTTTATTATTCTTGGTAGCTTTTGTAGTATTTGAAACCGGTAGTCTGCTGGTAGAGTATTTTAGCCAGAGACGGAAGGCCCAGGTTAATATTCCGGACTTGCTGGACAGTTTTAAGGGGCAGAAGGCTGAGGATATTGCAGTGAAAATCGAAGCAAGCGGATTGTTCCGGCGGCAGAAATCAGCTTTAGGGCAGTTGATCCAGCACCGGGATTTGAATGCCTTGTCTCATCAGGCATTGGCCCGCAAGCTCCTGGCCAATGAGGAATTATATTATACAAGAATAACCAATCGCACTGATTTGGTAGCCAGGCTGGGTCCCATGCTGGGCTTGATGGCTACTCTAATTCCCCTGGGACCGGGTTTGATAGCTATGGGGCAGGGAGATACCAAAACTCTGGCTGATGCCCTGATTACTGCCTTTGATGCTACGGTTACCGGTTTGGCTACCGCTGCAGTAGCCTATGCCATCTCCAGGCTGCGCAAGAGATGGTATGAGGAGTATCTAAGTTCGATGGAGACCTTGCTGGAAAGTTTATTGGAGGTGTTGCCTGGTGAGACCAGGATTGCGAAATAGACGAAGACTGAACAGCTATGACGAAGCCAATCCCCTGGAAGGAGCCATAAACATAGTCGATGCCATGCTGGTTTTTGCCTGTGGCTTGATGCTGGCCTTGGTCATTCGCTGGGATGTGGATCTGAACCAGGTAAAGGATGGGGTAAACCTGTCAACGGGTCAGGAAATATCCCAGAGCACCGAAATAAGGAATGACCTGGTAGAAAGTGAAAACCAGGGACAGCTATATGAAAAGCTGGGTACAGCTTATAAAGATCCCCGTACCGGCCAGTTATTTATCCTTTCGGATGAATAAAATAATGGTTTTCGGCTTGATTAAAGCTTTCGGATCGGGCGGCAATAGATAATTGTCTCATCTGATTCAAGGTTAAATAATTACTTTATGGGAAGGGAGAGGGTTACTAATGCTAACTCTGAAAAAGAAATGCAGTGGGAAATCCATTATATTGCTGGTAGCAATAATCTTACTGGCTAATGTCCTGAACATACTGATTCCTGGAACAGCGGCGGCTGAGCCCTCCAAGTCATTGGAGATCTTTGGTGATGGAGTAAAACAGCCTACTCTATTCACCCTGGAACAACTGCAGGAAATGGAACAGGTGCAAAAGGTATATAGTGCCATAAACACCTGGCCCACTAAAAAATGGTATGTAGGAGAAGGAGTGAACCTGCGTTCTCTACTGGATTCAGTGGGGATGAGTGAAGAAGCCCGGATGATTCGTTTTTATTCCAATGATGGATATTCCTTAACCCTTACGATTAAAGAACTATTTGAAGATCAGCGCTATTGTTTTCCCCATTTTATGGATAATAGCTCCAGTGACGGAGGGGGGAATATTTTAGGCTCCTCTGAAGGAGCAGAACCGGTAGAAGCCATCATAGCCCTGAAAAGTGTGGAAGGAAGCAATAATCCCAAATATATGAATGATCTTAATTCCCTTTTACTGATGCTGGGTCAGAGAGCGGTTAGCGAGCAAACAGGCAATCTATTTGTAAAATATTTAGATAGGATCGAAGTGCTAAGGGAAGAACCCCCACAATGGGACAGCCCTCAGGCCAATCCTGAGCCTGGAGCAGTAGAGCCTGGAACCATGGTGACATTGAGTAATGCCAATATGGATGATGATAAAATCTATTATACCACCGATGGTAGTGTTCCGACTGTCAACAGTAACATGTATAATTGGATTGCCCGGCGCTGGTGGTCAGCCCGAAGTGATGTCCTGGGCCTGTATAACAAACCTATTGGCCCCATCAATGAAGATATTACCATAAAAGCCATAACCATTGGGCCGGGAAAGAGAGACAGTGAAGTAGTCACCTTTTCTTATACTATCCTTTCCCCGGAAAGTGATGAAGGAAAGCCGGCGGTGTCCCTTAACGACATCAAGGGCCATTGGGCTCAGCAGAGTATTGAAGAATTAGTAGCCAGAGGGGGTGTGGGGGGGTATCCGGACGGCAGCTTCAAACCGGGAAATACCGTGACTAGAGCCGAGTTTGCCGTTATGCTGGTAAAAACCCTCCAACTGGAAAAAGGCGATAAGGTATTCTCTGATACCATTGATCACTGGGCTAAAGATGAAATTGCGGCAGCCAGCTCCAGGGGCATAGTAAATGGTTATGATGCCGATACCTTTGGACCCGATGACCTTATTACCAGGGAACAGATGGCGCTGATGATTTTTAAGGCAGCGGGGCTGACAGCCCAGGGAGAAGAAACAGGCTTTGCTGATAAGGAGGATATTTCCAGCTGGGCTAAGGAGGCGGTGGCTGCAGTAGTTGCAGAGAGGATTATGAATGGATATCAGGATAATACCATCCGGCCTCAAGGTAAAGCCAGCCGGGCGGAGGCCGCTACGGTAATAATTAAGATATTAAACCGCTAGGAAGGGCCGGTGGGGCTATAATGGATTTTAATTTTAGCCCAAACGCCCTTTAAACCTTGAGTTGAGGAGTTTATAAAGATGAATAAAAGGCTTAAATTATCACTATTGGCTTTATTCGTAGTGTCCATTTTTATACATTCTTCCGGCTGCTGGAATCAGACTAATACCGGACCTAAGTTGCAAGACTTTAAACCGGGCACCCTGACTATAAGGGGAGACGGGGTAGAAGATCAAGTCTCTTATACCATGGATCAATTAATGGAAATGGCAGAGGCCACGGTGGAGGAATGCTACTCAACCCTTAATAATGTGGGAACCAAAAAATATTATGTCGGCAAGGGAATTAAGCTGTCTTATCTGCTGCAAAAGGCGGGTATAAGGGAAGATGCACAAAGCATAAAGATAATCGGTTCCGATGGCTACACCGCAGTTTTTACCAGGCAACAACTGGAGCAAAAACGATATTATTACCCCCGGCTAATGGAAGGAAGTGAAGAAGAGGCCAGAGAAGTTCCAGCCATATTGGCTTGGGAATACATGGAGGGTGAGCAGGATTTAAGCAAGGCCAGAAGCGGTAAACTGTGCCTGCTTTTGGGTCAAAGCACATTGAACAATGTAGTGGTTCCGGCTTATGTCAAAGATATAGTGCTGATTGAAATAAGTGTTGCTGAAGCGGGACAATGGGATATGGTTTCTGCTAATCCGGCTTCGGGAATGGTAGATCCGGGCCAGGATATAGTTTTAAGTCATCCCGAAATGGATTCAGTTAAGATATATTACACCATGGATGGCAGCACTCCTGATGAAAAGAGTCTCATATATAATCCTGGGACCTCGTATTATAAGCCGGAATTGAATCGGCCCATTACCATTGAGCAGGATGTGATCATTAAGGCTATTGCCATCGGTTTCGGGAAAGAAAACAGTCCCGTAGCGGTCTATGAATATGATGTTATGGAGTAAAAAGTAAAAAAGAATATAACCTGCTGTCTCCCTGCAGATTTATGCATCCCAGGCTCTTTTTACTGGGTTTTCCGCAGGGAATCAATGTGCATGTACAGAATCTCTTATGGAATGGATTTTATCAATTAATGGTATAGAAGGAGGCCAAAAATGAATGAGATTATTATAAAACCGGTGGGTATAGTGATATCTGAGATTGAGAAACCAGAAGAGATGCCACCGGGTGGGACTCCAGCGGTAATCGAAATATATCCGGAATACAGGGAAGCCTTGCAGGGAATTGAAGAGAACTCCCATGTTTGGGTTTTGGCCTGGTTCCATCAGGCTCCTCGGGATTTATTAAAAACATCACCGAGAAGGGTTAATCCAGACTTGCCAGAGTACGGTGTTTTTGCCCTAAGATCATATGGAAGACCTAATCCCGTGGCATTGTGCCTGGCGGAACTGGAAAAGGTAGAGGAAGGCAGATTGTATCTTAAAGGGCTGGATGCCATTGGAGGAACCCCGGTTATAGACATCAAACCATACTTTGAAAATGATATAGTATTTTCTCCGGAAACCTCCTATATCAAGGGGAAAACTCGGGAAATGCGGCAGGAACTTATGATGAGGCATGCTATGGTTCATCATCGGGAACAGTGCCGGGATCTGTACCTGGCGGTACGGATGGCAGTTATTGCGGAAGAATACTTCGGTAAAGTGATGTCAGCCCAATTGGGTGTTAGTGTACATGGATCAGGGTGCCTGGCGGATTCCATACAGGGCATTACCCGAGCCCGTCTGTCAAATCCATCCCGCTTTGATTTCAAAAAATCAGAAAATTTACCCAGAAGCGTGTGGACTAAGGAAGGGAGTACTTTGAGCATTAGGCTGAAAAAAGATTTTGAATTGGAAGAGATTAAAGAACTTTCAGAGCAGGAATTGTTTGATGTGGAGTATTTGCCCTCAAAAAACAGCTAGTGATCCCCTGCGAAAATATATTTTGGTGCAGGGTAATGCCAATGATGAAGTAGAAAATGGGGTGGAGAGTGTTGAATCCTATTGATCAGGCGGGCAGGGGCAAGAGACCCTATATGTCCAATCGAGACCTGCTGGTTATAGCTATATTAAGTGGAATGGGCGGGGTGATGAGTACCTATATAGGCTATCTGGCCAATCTATTAAACACAGTGTTGGGAGTCCCCTTTGGAGCAGGGCAGTTGCTGTCTGGTCTGCATGTTTTCTGGCTCATACTGGCGGCTGGTTTAGTCAGGAAATTTGGTGCCGCTTCGACGGCCGGCTTGTTAAAGGGCTGCATTGAGTTCTTAACCGGGGGTACCCATGGGATTGTCATAATTATAGTATCTTTAGTACAGGGTCTGGCAATTGATTTGATATTATTCATATTTCGTCGTTATACTTTACCCTGCATGGCTTTGGCTGGAGGTCTGGCTGCTTTTACCAATGTGTTTGTGTTCCAAATCTTATACTTTGCAGGAGTGGGATGGGCTTATATTTTCATAATTGCTGCTCTGGCCTTTGTCTCAGGTGTAATTCTAGCGGGCAGCTTTGCTTACCAGGTAACAAATATCATTATCCAGGCTCGTCCTTTTCAAATAGATACCCAGGATCAAAAGTTTGCTCCGCCTAATAAAAACAAGAAAATAGGCTTATGGCTTACCGCTCTGTTTTTCCTGCTGTTTAGCAGTGGGGCAGTGTATTACTTCAGCCAGGTATTTATACCGCCCTGGTCCCAAGCTCAGTGCACAGTAGAAGGCTCTGTCGAAAATGTACTGTCTTTCCGTCTGTCTGACTTCAGACATCAGGAGGTTACTATTCGGGCCGAGTTAAAGGGTCAGTATATGCATGTGCCGGAACAAGAATATACCGGAGTTCCAGTTGCGGCCATAATTCAAGAAGCTGCTCCCATACCAGGCAGTAAGGTCTTAAAGGTAATAGCCGCGGATGGGTATATGATTGAGTTTGTACTGGATAAGATCCTTTTAGATGATAAATTCCTGCTGATAGAAGAAGAGGATACCATGCGGCTGATAGCTGGCAATTACGACGGCAGCTGCTGGGTTAGACAGGTAAACAAGCTGTTAATAGAATAAGGCGCACAAGAGGTGGCTTGATGAGCAAGGCAATAGTATCCCTCAGTGGGGTAAATTTTCGATATCAGGGAAGAAACACAGCTGCTCTAAGGGATATTAACTTGCAGGTAGAGCAGGGGGAGTTTATCTGTATAACTGGTAGCAGTGGCTGTGGCAAATCAACCCTGGCCCTTTGTATGTCCGGGTTTATACCTCATAACGTGGCAGGCGAGATGAGGGGTTCAGTTATCATTAACGGTATGGACAGCAGGCATTATACTCCATCCCAACTGGCCGGCAGTATCGGCTTGGTGCAGCAGGATCCGGAAGCCCAGCTTTGTACCTTGAAAGTAATGGATGAAGTGGCTTTTGGCCCGGAAAATCTCTGCCTTAAAAGAGAAGAGATCAAGGACCGGGTAGAGTGGGCTCTAGCCGCGGTTAACTCCTGGCACCTAAGGGAACGGGAGGTATATTCACTTTCCGGAGGGGAAAAACAACGCATTGCTATTGCCTCCATACTAGCCATGCAGCCTGAACTTATTATTTTGGATGAGCCCACCGCGAACCTTGACCCAGCCGGTACTTCAGAAGTATTGCAGGTAATCAGGCAACTAGGGCAAAAAACATCAGTCATAATAATCGAACACCGGCTTAAACAGCTGTTGCCCATTGCCGATCGACTCTTGTTGATGGATGAGGGACGGATTATCGGCGATGGAGAACCTGAACAAATTTATCAGGAATACTGTCGCCGCTTTAGATCTTATTTTACAGTTTTCGCGGAGGCCGAAAGGGGAGAGTCCCCTGGAGCCTCAGTGGATAAAAAGCTGTCTCGGCCGGAGCCGGTGTTACGTGTGCAAGAATTAGATGTAAAGCTGGGAGGGAAGCGGATTCTGGAAGATATCAGTTTTGACTTGTATCCAGGTGAAGTCACTGCGGTTATGGGGGGGAACGGGTCTGGCAAGACTACCTTGCTTCTGTCACTGCTGGGGATTAACAAAGCTGATGGAGGCCATATCTTTTATCGTAATAAGAATATCACTGGGGAAAAGGTATCCCGGCGAGCCAGGAATATGGGTCTGGTTTTTCAAAACCCCAATCATCAAATATTTGAAAACACTGTTTGGCGTGAGGCCATACTGCCCTCAGAAATGCTATTGGGAGAGCAGGATTTGGATGACAGGATTAATTTCCTGTTGACGGAATATGATATGCTGGCATACCGGGATACCCTTCCCTTTAGTCTGAGTTTGGGAGAGAAAAAGCGGCTTACCCTGATATCGGTACTGGGATACCAACCTGAAATACTATTGCTGGACGAACCACTGATTGGACAGGACAAGCAGCGGGTGGATAAATTCTGGCATGGGGTCTGGAAACACAGGCAAGCTGGTGGCAGTACCTTGATAGTATGCCACGATCCTGATTTTGTTCAGGAGTTCTGTGATCGAATATTATTTTTGGATCAAGGAAAGCTGCTCGTGTGTGAGCCGGTAAAGGAAGGGTTTAAAATATTAAAAGAGCTTGGTTTCAAGGATTATCTACCGGGAAGCCCGGTGATGAAGGAATGGTATTATGGTTAGAAATCATAGCACAGGTCTCTTTCCCGGATTGGCTTATATCCCGGACGATACTATGGTACACCGTTTCCATCCTTTGCCCAAATTGCTGCTGCTCATTGCCTATGCCATTTGTGTTTTAGCTTTCTCCGGGGTTATTCCTGCTGCCCTGTTGTTCTTACTGCTTTTAGTACTTTATGGCATTTCGGGATTAGGTCTCAGTTTTTTTCTGCGCAAACTGAGAATGATTCTAATCTTCGGCCTGATGATGCTGCTGGTTCAGGTCATTTTAGTTCATCAGGGGTATCTGCTATGGGATTATACAGTTCTTAATCTTATTCGGTTGCAGATTTGGTCGGAAGGCCTGGCAAGAGGGGCCATGATGATGTTGAGGTTTATCAATATAATCGCTTCCAGTTATTTGTTTGTGAGTACCACTGATCCCAATAAGCTGGTTTACGCTTTGATGCAGGCAGGTTTACCTTATCGACATGGTTTCATGCTGATTACCTCTCTACGCTTCATTCCCATTTTCAATCAGGAGCTCACAATAATAAAGAATGCCCAGATGGCCAAGGGGATTGACCTGGAAGGAGTATTACCAAAAAGTATGCTCCGGGCGGTAAAATATTTACTGACCCCCTTGGTATTATCAGCCTTGAACAAAGTCGATTATCTTAGCATTTCCATGGAAAGCCGGGCCTTTGGGTTGTATAAGGAAAGGTCCTATTTGTCTGAGCAAGTGGTTAAGAAGGAGGAGTGGCTGTTTTTGCTTCTCAGCCTCATATTGCTAAGCAGTGGGGCTTCACTACTAAAGTAACTGCAGAGGGCGTTTGGTATTCACTTTTTCCCACCCCATACCCAACATTTTCGACCTCAGCAAAACCGATTTTACCCATAAAGATCTTAAGCAATTGTAGGGACGGTCTTTGACCGCCCGCGGTATAATGCCCAAATATGCGGTATTTATTGGTGATGTCGTGTTTGCTACGAGATTTCGTAGAGCGGCCCGGCGGGCGACCACAGCTCGCCCCTACACAGCGTAACCCGTATGCAGTTCACCCGTCCCAAGCCCATATCTCCAGCCACATGTCTAGGCAATTATAGGAGCGGTCTTTGACCGCCCGCTTAGGCATTGCCATCTTATTTCTAGTCAATGATGTTCCCTGATAGGATTTAAACGGAATTTGTATATTCGCTGATATATCGGTAATCATAACCGGCGGGCGACCACAGCTCGCCCTTACTTTTTTGTGTTTTCTGCCCTGCATTCCCGGCTATGCTGTTGAGGATTGAAATACATAATAAGGACGGATGAACTGCAATAAAGGCCGGATTAGCTGAATTTATGAGTAGCCGGGAATGCAGGCTTAAAGCTTGAACGCCGGCATACCTTTAACTACATAAAAAGCCGCCATCAGGGAAACCTACTCACATAAATACTAGCGAAAGGATGAGTTTGAATGACTAATTTTCCCTTGGGGCTGATAACACTGGTGGTGGTCTCCATACTAATCTATTTTGGAGTAGCCCACCGGGTGCTGGACAAGCTCAGATTAAGTGATCGGGCCGCCTTGGCCATAATATTAGCCATAATTGCAGGGAGCTTTGTTGATATTCCAATCAGTTCCCGTATTACCATTAATCTGGGAGGTTTGGTAGCGGTTGGACTGGCTATATATGTATTAGCCGGAGCCGGTACCCTATATGAAAAAATCCGGGCTATAGTTGCTGCGGCAGTAACTGCTCTGGCCTTATTTATTGCGGCTAGATATCTGGGAGCAGAACCAGAATCCATCTTTATTGATCCTATATATATTTATCCTCTGGTAGCGGGCATTGTTGCTTATCTAGCCGGCAGATCCCGCCGGGGAGCATTTTTTGCAGCGGTAATAGCAGTACTAAGCCTGGATATTGCCCAGTATTATTACCTGGTTAACACTGGTTTAAGGGGCACTGTGCATATAGGGGGAGCAGGGGCCTTTGATTCGCTGATCCTGGCTGGAATACTGGCGGTACTGCTGGCAGAGCTGGTAGGAGAAACCCGGGAACGCCTGCAGGGTGGTCCCAAAAGCGAAGGGCGACCGGAAGATTTAATTCATCACCTAAGAGAGCCGGAGCCAGCTCACAAGCCTTTGGAAGAGAGGGAGAGACCGGAAGCAGCAAGAGTTAGAGTTAATGAAGAACAAGATAATAGTGATACCGGGGGTGACAAGAATGCTTAAAAAGCTGTTAGTAATCACCTTGAGTTTAACTTTATTATGGACCATGATGGGGGGAGCACCTTGCCAGGCCCATGAAGAAATGCCTTTAGGACAATACTTTACCCTGGTAGATGAGAATAATAATATCATTCATCAAACAGCTATGAGAGTTCATGAAGGAGATGAATATATCAGTGCTGATAATGCCCGTTACAAGGTAATGGAGATTCAAGGGGACATTGCTATTTGTGCTTACCAAGGGGAAGAGCGGATGCCGGTAGTAAGTTTTGATAGCCAAAGGCAGGCCTGGGTTTTCAAGGGTCAGGAAATAGCCGTGTTGTCCGGAGAGAAGAAGCCTACTGTAGCAGTTTACCATACCCATAGTGACGAGTCTTACCTGCCCTCAGACGGGACCGAGAGTAGAGCTGGGAATGGTGGCATTTATGACGTGGGTGAGGCCTTTGTAGATGAACTCAAGAGATTGGGTTTTAATGTAGAATACAATAAAAACAACCATAACCCCCATGATATCAATGCCTATAATCGCTCTCGCAAAACAGCGGTTACCTTGATAAAAAAGGAAAGCCCCGATGTAGTGGTGGATATACATCGGGATGCAGTGCCCCCGGATGTATACCAGGCTGAAGTAGAAGGAAAGGAAGTAACCAAAATCAAGCTGGTAGTGGGTAAACAGAATCCTAACATGAAAACCAACCTGGAGTTTGCCAAACAGATCAAGGCGGTTATGGATAAGCAATCTCCCGGACTGTCCAACGGCATATTCATGGGTAAGGGGGATTACAACCAGGATTTAAGCCCCCGGGCCATTTTAATTGAGGTAGGCTCCCATACCAATGATAAAGATTCTGCTGCCAAAGGGGTTAAATTGTTTGCCAACACCATGCAATCGGTATTAGCCGGTAACTCTGGTCAGAACCAGGACCCAGCCGCCAAACCATTGAGCCAGGATAACCAGGGGGCCTTTACCAATGTCCTCATACTCCTGGTAGTGCTGTCAGCAGCTGCTGGAGGGTTCTACCTCTTGAACAAAGGATCCGGTAGCAAGGGATCCGGCCGAAGTTAAGCATGGAGAGCTATGGTATCGTAATAGCAACCGGCATCGTTGCCGGTATTATCAACCGCTGGTTGCTGTTGCGCAGTGATTATCGTCATTATCCCACTTATCCCCATGGGCAGCTTATCCATCTGGCCTTAGGCTTTATTGCGGCCAGTCTGGGAGCGGTGGCGGTTCCTGCTATAGCCAAACCTGATTACGTAGCCGTAACCTTTCTGGTCCTGGCCGCCCAGCAGTTTCGTGAGGTAAGGAATATGGAACGGGAAACCCTCATGAAACTGGAAGAAAGCAAAATAATAAGCCGGGGAACAGCATATATAGAAGGTATTGCCAGGGTTTTTGAAGCCCGCAATTATCTGGTGATTATGACTGCCCTGGCCACCAGTGCTGCGGTTCAGCTGGGAGGACTGAAATATGCCTTTCTGGTAGCTCCCATTATTATAATAATTACCCTCAAGCTTATGGGAGGCTCCTTTATTGGGGACATTGCCCAGGTGGAAAAAGCCCGGGTTCATTTTCAAGGTTCTCTTTTAATGGTGGATGATGTAGTTTTAATGAATGTAGGTCTACCCCAGACCCGGAAGAAAATTATGGACGAAGGCATGGGAGTTATAATTAAACCCCGGGATGACAATGCCCGCTTAAACCTGGATAATCCAGGGCAGAGAAAAGCTATTATCCATGATGTGGTGTCAATCTTGGGAAGCAAAGTGGATATCAATGAGACCGAGTTAATGCCTCTGGCCAGAAAGCATGTTGACCAGGGCTATCTGGCTTTTTTTATTGTGGCCAATGAACCTGATATCGAGATGCTGATAGAAGTAATAAAAAGAGTTCCGGTTTTGGAATCAAGTCGGGGTACCACCCTGTTTACTTACTTTGGTCGAAAGGCGGCTGATTGATATTAATACAAGTATAAATGAATATATATTGGCAATAGTTACCTGTGAAAAAGACAAAATCAAGGGTGGAGGATGTCCGGTCTTTTTAGCCCAGGGGCCGGAGGAGATGGAGCACATCAGCCTGCTCCTGGCCCGGGTTTTGGGCGGAGTGGTACATGATTTGGAGAATGGAGTATATTTTGTGTGCAAGCATTAAAAGCTGATCTAATCGGGGTAGGAAGTATTAAGTAATGAGGTTGAGGCTTTTGAAAATAATATACCATTGTTATGGTGGATCACATTCATCGGTAATTGCTGCTGCCTTGCATTTGAAATGGATTGACAAAGATCGTCTGCCCAGCGAAGAAGAAATGATGGCTATACCCTATTATGATAAAACTGACAATGGTGATTTTGGTTCCATACGCTTTATGGGCATTGATGAAAGCGGAAATGAAATATATGTTTTAGGGAAAAAAGGTATGGGAGATAAATATACCCGCATTCTAATGGGAGTGGCAGAAATCGTGGGTAAGGCTGATGATTTAATAGCCATCGATTGTCTTAACCGGGTAAATTGGAGCATGAAACTGGGGGGATTCCTATCCCGGCGTATGGGATTAATATTTCCCGGTCGTCCGGTATTAGTATGGGGAACCAGAAAAGCCTTTCTGACTCTGGTTAATCTGGTGGAAACAGTTCGTTTAAAGAGTTTCAGCAGCTCAGGTGTTAATAAATGAAGATTATCTTTCTGGGTCATAATCCACTACAGGCAGCTCTAATTGCTGCTAATTTGTATTTAGGGAAAGGGCCGACCCAAAAACTACCGGAGGGCTTGAATACTGTTCCCTATCAGGATATGCTCTTTAGTCCAATATATATAGGAAGTGATAATAAAGGGAACCAGGTTTACACCCTGGGGGGAGGCAAAGACTTGTGGATGGTTAAAAGGAGCATTGAGGATTTGCTTAATATTCTGGGCATTGAAGAGGGGAATTTGATGGTAGCACCGGTTTCCACCAGCTGGGACCGGGTATTGGGGTGGTTAAGCCACATACCACCGCCTTTGGGGGGCAGGCACCTTAATCTCCTGGCTCGACGTATCCTATGGCTTTTCCAGCATCGAGTGCTGCAAGAACTGGTGAAGCAGGTTAAGCCCTGATCAATCCTCCCTTCATCCTTGCAGATATCTGCTTTTTAGTAGATAATTGTTTAGAAGATTTATTGCCTCTTGGAGGGGGAGTATTATGCCGGCATTAATAGTAAAGGTGGAAAGATCGAGCATAGCTGATGATATAGGCCTGGCTCCGGGAGATACCCTGATATCCATAGATGGTAAAGAAATCAATGATATATTGGATTACCATTTTTGGGTACGCTCCGAGCAATTGGAGTTAAGCATTGAGAAAGCTGATGGGAAAATATGGACCGTGGAAATAGAAAAGGACTATGACGAAGATTTAGGTTTGGAATTTGAAGACCTGCTCTTTGACCGTATCAAATCGTGCCAAAACCGGTGTGTATTTTGCTTTATAGATCAGCTGCCCCGGCATATGCGCAAAACCCTGTATATAAAAGACGACGACTATAGACATTCTTTTTTGTTCGGCAATTTCATCACCCTGAGCAATCTACGGGAAGAGGACTGGGAGAAAATCATCACTATGAGACTGAGTCCTTTGTACATATCGGTTCATGCCTTGCAACCCCAAGTGCGATCCATGCTGATGGGTAACCAGAGAGCAGGCCGGATTAGGCAGGATTTACTGCGTTTGAGCCAGGCAGGGATTCAGGTTCATACTCAAATTGTACTCTGTCCAGGCCTTAATGACGGCCAGGTATTGGAGGAGACTATTGAAGGTCTGGCTGAGCTCTATCCTTCAGTATCCTCCATTGGCATTGTGCCAGTAGGTCTAACCGGTCACCGGAGCAGCCTGCCGGAGCTGAGAACCCTTAATGAGCTTGAGGCCTTAAGCTTGATCGAGCTTATCCATAGCTACCAGAAAAGGTTCCGTACCCAGTTGGGCTATGGCCTGGTGTATGGGGCTGATGAAATCTATCTGAAGGCAGGACAGCCTCTGCCCGACCGGCAATACTATGATGATTTCCCCCAGGTTGAAAACGGAATCGGTATAGGCCGGCTCTTTTTGGATGATTTTGCTGAAGAGGAAAGTAATCTGCCAATAGAAATCGAAGAGTGTGAAGTGTACATCTTAACCGGCCAGTCAGCACTTAAGATATGGGAAGAAATAGTATCCCGCCTAAACCGTATCCAGGGTCTTAGGCTTCATTTATTACCGGTCAGGAATGTATATTTCGGAGGGCAGGTAACGGTAACCGGCTTATTGACCGGCCAGGACATAATTAAAGCCCTGGGACAGGATTATATAGGTAAAACCATCCTTATTCCGGAGATAATATTTAAAGAAGGACAGGACATTTTATTGGATGATATTACTTTGGAGGATATAAAAAAGGCTAGCGGGGCAGAACTAAAGCCCGTTGAAGTTAATGCCTCAGCATTAATTGAAGCCATATTGGGAGAAAAGTATTAATTGCCTAAAGGTAGAAGGGAAGGGAGGTAAGCATATGGCCAAACCTATAGTAGCTATTGTGGGCCGGCCCAATGTAGGGAAGTCTACGCTTTTTAATCGCCTGGTAGGCAGCCGCAAGGCTATAGTAGAGGATATACCCGGGGTTACCCGGGATAGAATTTATGATCTTTCGGAATGGTCTGGACGAGAGTTTATTATCATTGATACAGGTGGTATAAGGTTCGGCAAAGATGATAATATATTTACCCGGGAGGTGAAAATGCAAGCCGAACTGGCTATAGATGAGGCTGATGTAATAATACTGGTGGTGGATAGCAAGGACGGTATTACTCATGAAGACCAGCAGGTGGCTGAACTCTTAAGAAGAGCTGATAAACCGGTTATTGTAGCCGCCAACAAGGTAGAAAATTTTGCTAAGCAGCTGGAATATTTTGAGTTTTATAGTTTAGGCCTGGGAGAGCCCATTCCGATTTCCGCCATGCATGGTTTAAACACTAACGAACTTTTGGATGCAGTAATAGCCAGGTTCAAACCGGCGGGGGAATATGAGGAAGATGAAGACGCAATTAAAATAGCCATAGTAGGCCGGCCTAATGTAGGCAAATCATCACTGGTCAATTCTTTTTTGGGAGAACAACGGGTGATAGTCAGTGAAGTGCCGGGTACAACCCGAGACTCTATTGATACCCCATTTAGATATGATGGGAAAGAGTACATACTTATTGATACCGCCGGGATAAGAAGGAAATCCCGTATAAGTGAAAGCACTGAGAGATATAGCGTCATTCGTTCTTTAAAAGCCATTGAACGGTCTGACGTGGTCTTGATAATGCTGGATGCCAGCAGTGGAGTGACAGAACAGGATAAAAGGATAGCTGGTTACGTCCATGAACAGTCCAAAGCCAATATTATAGTGGTGAATAAGTGGGATTTAATACCAAAGGACGGGCATACCATGAATGAATTCGATAAAAAGATTCGTAACGAGCTTAAGTTCCTGGCTTATTCGCCCCTTTTATACGTTTCTGCCTTAACTAAAAGAAGGATATTTAAGATATTGGAGCTGGTGGATTTTGTAGTTGAACAAAACCATCGCCGCATAGCTACCTCGGAGCTGAATCGGGTAGTCAATGAAGCCATTATGCTAAACCCCCTGCCGGGTGCCGGTAGCCAAAAACCCAAGATATATTATTCCACCCAGATTTTAACGGCTCCTCCCACCTTTGTACTTTTTTCCAATCATCCGGAGCTCATTCATTTTTCCTATATTAGGTATCTGGAAAATGTATTGAGGAAAAACTTCGGTTTTGAAGGCAGTCCTATACGATTATGGATCAGGCAAAAGTCGGGCAAAGACCTGGCCTGAACAATAAAAGATTGATAGGGTAGCATTTATCGATATAATTATAATGGAGAAAATTTATATTTTGTGGGTATGATTGCATTAATATTCATAGCTGGACTTTGCGTTTGCTACCTTAATTGTGAAGCGAAGCGAAACATCAGTTGTGCCTGAAGGGTGCTACCTTAATTGTGAAGCGAAGCGAAACATCAGTTGTGCC
>JAAYNQ010000113.1 GCA_012520725.1 Syntrophomonadaceae bacterium
AAATGAATTATTACCCAGGCCTGAGAGGACTATACTCAATCACCGGTTGAACCAGCATGCACCATGAAAGCCTCTGAAACCCTTTATTTTTCTGGCTTCAGAGGCATTTTAACGTCTATTCCCACTCAATAGTTCCGGGAGGTTTGCTGGTTATGTCATAGGCCACCCGGTTGATGCCCTGAACTTCATTTACAATACGGCGAGCCATGGTATCCAGCAATTCATAGGGCAGATGGGCCCATTCGGCGGTCATGGCATCGTCGCTAACCACCGCCCGGATAATTACCGGATAAGCATAGGTCCTGGCATCCCCCATAACCCCCACGCTTCTAACCGGCGGGAGTACGGCAAAGGCCTGCCAGATATCATTTTCCAATCCGGCTTTTTTAATTTCTTCTCTAACGATGGCGTCTGCTTCTTTTAAAAGCTCCAGCTTCTCCCAGCTTACCTCCTCAAGTACTCTAACCCCCAGTCCAGGTCCGGGAAAAGGCTGTCTCCACAATATTTCATGAGGTATACCCAGTTTCTCCCCTAAAAGCCTAACCTCATCCTTAAACAGCAAGCGCAAGGGTTCAATCAGCTTAAAATCCATGTCTTCCGGCAAGCCCCCCACATTATGATGGCTCTTGATAGTGTGGGCAGTGCTGGTACCGCTTTCTATTATATCGGGATAGATGGTACCTTGAACCAGGTACTCGATATCCCCCAATTTATTCTTCTCTTCTTCAAAAACCCGAATAAACTCTTCACCAATGATCTTGCGTTTGCGTTCCGGATCTTTTTCTCCGGCCAGCTTGTTAATGAAGCGTTCACGGGCGTCCACTGCCACTAAATTCATCTTCATTTGATCTCTAAAAGTCTTTACTACCTGTTCCGGTTCCCCTTTGCGCATTAGGCCATTGTCTACAAAAACACAGATCAGCTGGTCTCCTACCGCCCTGTGAACCAGGGTGGCGGCCACCGAAGAATCAACTCCCCCGCTTAAAGCGCATAAAACTTTGCGTTCTCCCACCTGGCAGCGAATCTCTTCTACTGTTTCCCCGATAAAATCTCCCAGGTTCCACTCAGCTTTTAAACCACAGACTTCAAAGAGGAATTTACCCAGTATCTCCATACCCAAGAGGGTATGCTTGACTTCGGGGTGAAACTGAACCCCATATAATCCGCGCTCTGGATTGCTTATAGCGGCAAAGGGACAATTACTGGTACGGGCAGTAGCTTGAAAGCCTTCCGGTAATTCCTTTATGGAATCTCCATGGCTCATCCAAACCTGCATGTCCAGCTCCAAGCCTTTAAAAAGCATATCCTCGGGCCGGGTAATCTGCAAGATGCTACGCCCATACTCTCTCAACTGACCTCCGGCTACCTGTCCTCCAAAATGCTGAGCCAATAGCTGCATTCCGTAGCATATTCCCAGTACTGGAACACCCATTTCAAAGATCCTGGGGTCACAGGTGGGTGCATTCTCAACATGAACGCTTTCTGGCCCCCCGCTCAGTATAATACCCCGGGGTTGTTTGGCCAGCACTTCTTCATAGCTAATATTAAAGGGAACCATTTCACTATAGACCGACAATTCACGAACCCGCCTGGCAATTAACTGATTATACTGACCTCCAAAATCAAGTACCAATACCAGCTCTTTTTTCATTGCTGCACCCCTAATCATTCTTATATACTGATGGTTTCAAAATACATACCGCAGGGTAGTTACGGTAACGGCCCGCATAATCCAGCCCATATCCAACCACGAAGTGGTCGGGGATGGTATAACCGATATAATCGGGTATAACCGGGCTGCGACGGCGAGAAGGCTTATCCAGCAGGCAGCATATTTTCACACTGCTGCAACCTCTTTGTTTCAATATCTTGCTGATATAATTGAGAGTTAAGCCGGTATCCACGATGTCCTCTACCACCAGAACGTGTTTTCCTTCAATAGAGAAATCCAGGTCTTTCATTATTCTGACTTCACCTGAGGTTTCAGAAGAGGTTCCATAGCTGGAAACACTCATGAAATCCAATTCCATGGGTATGTCAATTTCCCTGATCAGGTCAGCCATAAATACAAAAGCACCTTTTAATATCCCCACCACCAACAGGCTTTCTCCTTTATAATCGACCGATATTTTACTACCCAAATCCTTCACCTTTTCCCGAATTTGCTCGGGAGTATATAAGATATCTACTTCCTCGAGATTCAAAAACAATCCCCCCTTGTATAAGGAGATTATAACAAACTCCTGACCGTGGACGCAATCAAGCTGTTAAATGCTGGTAATGTTTTTTCTCCCTTATTTTCCATCTCCAAGACCATTAAGCGTCTCCCCCTCATGATCAGCCGAGCCCTAGCTACGGACCTGTATCCTATCATTAAGAAAGCAGGAGCTTTTAGCCCCTGCTGATGTAACTACTCCTTTCCTTTAGTAAGTTCTGGCGCTTCTATATCGATTTTTTTGTTAATGTCCTTAAAAACAACCTCAATTTTTAAGCGGGTCTCAAAAGATTCTTTGTTTTTAGCCTCCACCTGGGCCTTTCGGATCCAACCTTTTTTATAATCAATCCAAAACTTATACTTAAAATCTTTCCAGAAGGTCTCTAACAATTCGCTTTGAACACCGGTTTCACAAGCAGCTACCAAACATTCGGTACCATTGATTTTTTCAAAACCAACTTTTTCAACTGTGGCCGGGGCCCTGATACGGAAATTACTCAAGGGATTTAACTCCGATATCAACAGTTCTTCTGCATTACTTGAATCGCTTTCTATGATTAACCACTTTTCAGATGCCGAATCGTAATTATAAATGCTACGGTTGATATAATAAATATCTACAGGTGTGTTAACCATCTCCCCCTTTATATGAGTTTTTCCTTGGCTTTTTTCTCCTTCGACCTGACTTATCACCTCCTCTCGCCCTTCTACATTAAAGCCTGATTTCAGGCTATATCTATATTCAGTGATTTTCTCCATACTGCTAAGAGCCCGATTTAATTCAACCTTGGCTTCCAGACGAGATTTGATATACATATCCCGCAAGCTGTCGAAGGCTAATCCCAAGGCCGATAGCACAATTAAAATGGGTATGACTATCTTTATTATTCTTTTATTGATCCAGCTCACCTCCATCAAGCCTCAGGAGCTGCTATAGATGTAATATATCTTATTAACCACCCTATTAAGATATGCCTCAGAATCGGCAAGAATATTATTCCAGCCGCCGTTTTCGCAACCCTTTATTATACTGTATACAGCATAATTAGATACTTAACAGACTGATATATTTTTGCTATAATTTCGGAGTGTCGTATAAGGCAAAGGAGGCTTATATATGTTCAGTAGTTACGAAGAAGTAACAGCATTTTGTAAAGAGAAACAAATCCAGATGATTGATTTTAAGATGATTGATTTATTAGGTAGATGGCGACACTTAGGTATCCCTATCGGTCGATTTACCCCCGGCATTTTAGAACACGGTATCGGATTTGACGGTTCCAATTATGGTTTTGCACCAGTAGAAAAAAGCGACATGATTTTCATCCCTGATCTTTCAACTGCGGTCTTTGATCCCTTCACCCAGGTCCCTACCCTGAGCATGATTGGAGACGTCTTTGTAATATCAGAGCCGGAAAACTACAGATTTGACCAGGATCCTAGAGCTATAGCCATTAAAGCCGAAGAGTATATGGCCTCTACTGGTATAGCGGATGAAATAAGAATTGGTCCCGAGTATGAATTTAATGTCTTTGACCACGTTAGCTACACCTGTCAGCCCCAAAAATCTTCCTTTTCCATTGATGCCCACCAAGCCATATGGAACAGCGGCAATGAAGAACATCAAAACCTGGGCTATAAGATTCCCTTAAAAGGTGGCTACCATATTGCCCCACCCCAAGACATACTTTATGATTTAAGGGCTCGTATGTGTCTGCTGATGGAAGAGAATAATATAAAAGTAAAATACCATCATCACGAAGTAGGCGGTCCGGGTCAGATAGAAATCGAAGTAGAGTTTGGTTCTCTTCGAGAAATGGCTGATAAAACCATGCTGGCCAAATATCTCATAAAAAACCTGGCTTTCCAGGAAGGTAAAACCGTAACCTTTTTGCCCAAACCTTTATTCGGCGAAGCTGGTAATGGTATGCATGTGCATATTCACCTTTTTAAAAATGGCCAGCCCTTGTTTTACGATAAGAACGGTTATGCTGGCTTGAGCAAAGAGGCCCTTTACTTTATTGGAGGTTTACTCAGACACGCTCCCGCCCTCCTGGCCATTACCAACCCCAGTACCAATTCCTATAAACGCCTGGTACCCGGCTATGAAGCTCCAGTCAGTATCTGTTTTGCTACTTCCAACCGCAGTGCGGTTATAAGAATTCCCGCTTATGCCAAGACTCCCGAATCCAAGCGCTTTGAATTCCGCTCCTCTGACGCCACCTGCAATCCCTACCTGGGCTTTGCCGCTATGTTGATGGCAGGTCTGGACGGAATTCACCAGAAGATCGATCCGGTAGCTGAAGGTTATGGTCCTTATGATGTAAATCTTTATACACTGTCTCCAGAAGAGCAGGCTAAAATTAAATCATTACCCAAAAGCCTGGATGAGGCTCTGGATGCACTGGAAAAAGACCACGATTTTCTCCTGGCTGGCGGAGTATTCCCAGCCCGCTTGATAGAAATATGGATTAAAGCCAAGCGGGCGGAAGCGGCCAAGGTTAACAGCATACCACATCCTATGGAATTTGAACTCTATTATGATCTGTAAAATTATGCTCCCATGCTGAAGGATCCGGGAAGTTTTTCCCGGATTTTTTTATTCTTTCTCCCGGCTCCAGATTTGCACATCCTGCCTTAGGCCCTATAAGCATTCCTGGGTTCTTTGCACCAGGAGTTTTACACATAAACGAATGTTATCTGGAGTATAGATAGTCAAGCCGTCCCGGTAATAGTGCTTATATAGACGCTGCTCTATTTCATCGCTGTTCAATCCTTCGTCCAACTGGCGCCTAATGCAGTTAAAGGCCTTTTCAGCAGCTTCTCGGGCCCGGCGGTAGAAAAGATGTACCGAATCTCCAGTCCATATTTCACCATGGGGTAAGAATAAAACCTGGGTAGGATAGGTGCTCATTCGATTCAAGCTTTCCAAATACATCTCATATCCTTGAAAATATATTGGAAATATAAAGTCGCTTCTAATCTGGTATCCCCCGGCATCAGATAAGCACATTAACTGTTCTTCTTTTAGATATAGCGCTATGGAACCCGGGCTATGGCCGGGAGTCTCCATTACTTTCAGGTTTCCTACCCCGTCCACCGGTATTACATCTCCTTCAGCCACATATTCATCAATGGGAATGCAATCAATTTGGGGAGTAGGTGGTATATCCCGGATAATGCCCCAATTATTTAACAATATGGACATTTGCTCATCTTGTTGAAAATGACCTTTAACCACATTGGCCTTATTTAATACTCGCCCCGTCTTGGCATGGGCTACAACTGGAACCCCCGGGAACATGGCCTTTAGATCAGGAATACCACACACATGATCAAAGTGCTCATGCATCGCCACCAATGTTTTTATTTCAGGAGGCCGGGATAGTTTTTGCCAATCCTGCCGGAAGCTCATCACCCCTGCACTGACCCCACATTCTATGAGCACCGCCTTTTTTTCCCCTACTAGCAAATAGTTGAAGTATTGGTTGCCCAACATAAAAACATTTTCTGCCAGCTTTCGGATCATACAAAAATACTCCTCTCTGCCTTAAGGCCTTGATAATACCAGCTAAATGGATCAATGTATTGGGAGCCATACCAGCATTCGGCTCCATTCGGGTACCTGCTGATGTACCTTTTTCGGGCCCCACCATTGTTTTAGAGCTAAGATAGGACAGGTGCCTGCCATCCCTCTCATATCTTTTGTCCTACTCCCCTCTCTGTTAATCACTTGAGTGGAATTCAAGTCACCTAAAAACTACTCATGGCCGGGGCTACAAAGAGCTATGCCAATTGCCGGAAGGGAAGGAGCGGGGGAGCATAACACCTCCACTTAAGCCCATGCCTAGGGTTAGGTTAATATCCGTCAACGGAAGAATATATTATAATTTATTTAAATATTAATATATTCTGCGCCAAATTTCCATAGGCTCATCGAAGGAAATGGTAATTTTTCCAAAAAACAATGAACCCCTGTGCCCCAATAATTACCACTATGGTAAATGGTATGCCAGTTAAGGTATAATAGATCTATTGTTAATCTAAGACTATCTTTTAAAGAAGTGATTTCAATGCTGGAAATATTTACTCGCGGGGCTAGAAAGGGATTAAATTTAACCTGGGAATTGGTTATCAAAATAGTATTACCAGTCTACATCATTGTTTCTTTACTGACTTACACCCCGGTTATACCATGGTTATCGGATTCCCTGTCTCCTTTTATGAGCTTCCTGGGATTGCCGGGAGAGGCAGCCTTACCCCTGGTTTTGGGAGCTTTGGTTAGTTTCTACGCCGGCCTGGGGGCTGTAGTACCCTTGGGTTTAGGACCCAAGGAGCTCACCATCGTAGCAGCCATGCTGCTTTTGGCTCATGATCTGCCCATTGAAGCAGCAGTGAGCAAAAAAAGCGGCAGCAGAATATTTTCATTGATATTAATGCGGGTATTATTGGCCTGTGCCTTCGGCATCGGTATTAATTATATTTTCTAGTGGTGATATTATGTTGGATATAGCAGGAGAAATACTCATAAACAGTCTCAAGCTGGTAATTGAACTGGGTCTGATCATTACCATAATCATGATATTAGTTGAGTTTACCCAGGAATACCGAATACTACATCGTCTCACTGCTCTAGCCTCGCCGATTACGCGACTGCTGGGACTGCCCCAGGCCGGCAACCTGCCTCTGCTGGCCGGAACCTTTTTAGGCATCAGCTATGGAGCTGCCATAATCATAGATGCCGGCCGCAACGGTTCACTGAATCCAGACGAAATATACCTTATCAACTTGTTCCTGGTTATTTGCCACAGCTTGGTGGAGGATACAATAATTTGGATGGCTCTGGGGGCTTATATAATCCCGGTGCAATTAGCCCGCTTGATAATAGCCCTATTTATATGCTGGGTTGCCTCCCATCTGGTATACCGCCAGCGGCAACAATTCCCCTTAAGTACAGACTAGCTCTGGAGCCAAGATGAATCATAAACTTTCACCTATTCCAAAGAACCTGATACACTTGGATCCCCTTCCTGAAACAATTGGTATTGTCTATGCCACCCGGCTACCCTAAATTTATAGGCTATGCCTGGCGTGCTCAATTGGTATTGTATATATATACCACCCCCTCCATTAGATAACAGGTAAAGTAATTAACCCCGATAAGCAAACTATAGTTATGGTAATTAGATTTATACTATATGGTTTTCTGGGATGGATCCTGGAAATAATATTTACCGGAAGTGGATCCCTGTTAAGAGGCTCAATAAGCCTAACCGGGTATACTTACCTATGGATGTTCCCTATCTATGGTCTGGCTGTATTCCTGGAGCCCATACATGATGGAATCCGAAAAGCTCCCTGGCCTATCCGCGGACTGATATGGGCTGCTTTAATACTAGTGATTGAATACTTAAGCGGCTGGATTTTGATACAATTAATAGGCTTTTGTCCCTGGGATTATACCGGTTCCAGTCCTTATGCTGTAGATGGCTTAATCCGGCTGGATTTCTCACCATTCTGGCTTGTGGCCGGCTTGATTTTCGAACGGATTCATGATTCCTTGGATCAGCTAGGCTTTCCTCATTCAGCTATAGTACAGCTTAAACCTCTGACCAAAGGTAGCGAGGTAAAAAAAGAAGCCTTGATTAACAACCAAGGCTTTGACAATAAGGAAAATCATTGAATAAAGCATCTTATCCCTGCCTGCAAGCACAGACAGGTATGTATAGGAGGGTCGAAACTATAAATTCTGATTCTTCCCCTCACTCCCCCAGCTCTACGCTAATTACATTATATAACGTAATCAACTCCAGGGCTCGGGCCAAATCCTGGAAAGTTGCCGGATTGAGGCTGGGTTTAGCTACTTGATCATTATCAGCATCATCTCGAACTCGCTTACCCCAATTGCTTTTCTTCTCCTTTATCTACCAACAAGGAAGCCTTGTCTGACCCGGGTTTAACCAGATCGGCCAGGCTTTCCCGCTGCAATTCACGCAGGAAAGCTCCCTGTGCCCTGGCTAATACTGGTGATACCGGACAAGTACCCTGGTTAGGGCAGACATAGCCTGGTTCCAAACATAGATTAATCGCTACCGGACCCTCGATGGCTTTTATTATATCGGCAATAGTAATATCCTCTGCCGGCCGGGCCAGCATTATTCCACCCTGAGTCCCCCGCCGGGTACTAACCAGCCCGGCCAGGGCTAAAAGCTGAACTGTTTTCTTAAGAAACTCTACCGGAATAGATTGCCGGTCAGAAATAAGCTTAACCTGTAATACTTCCCCCTTAGGCACCTTAGCCAGCTCTAGCAGGGTTCGAATAGCATATTCAGTTTGTCTAGTAATCTGCACCAGATCACCCCCTATAGTGGATGTAATATATCCACTTTGTCTGCTATTATTATAAAGTATAGGCATAGAACTTGCAATATGGTCCATTTATACCCCATGGCAAGATCAACCATCATAGATATTTCCTGATAATACAGCCAGCAGAACGCCTTAGAACTAATCCCTAAAATTAATCATTATTTCCAATTACATTAGTAAACGGGCAGGAATTTTATTATATTTTGTCGAATTTCATATATGTTGGAGCTTAACCTTTAATAGCTGATTATTTTAGAAAGCAAAGGCTGAAAGGAGAGGTATTCTATGGCAGAAGAAAAGCGTAATGTCATTTCACGTCGGCAGTTTATTCAAGGCGCAGCCATCGGAACGATGGGTATTGCTTCCGCCGGGTTCTTAGCTGGCTGTTCATCTGCAGGGGAGGAACCACAAGGGGGAGAACCGGGTCTTGAGCCCAGCTCCAGTTGGGCTACTCCACCGGAGCCAATTCCAGCTTCCCAAATCAAAACCAGTGTTGATACCGATATTGTTGTGGTAGGTGCCGGCAGCGGAGGAATGATGGCTGCACTGGCAGCAGCAGAAGCCGGAGCAAAAACAGTTCTGCTGGAAAAGGCCGATAAATCCTACATGGGTGCTATGTGGATGGCAGCTATAGATAGTAAGCTGCAAAAAAGTCTGGGTGTAAAAATTGATAAACACGAAGCAGTAGCTGAGATTTGCAGATATGGGGGTCACCTGGCCGATCAGAAATTGGTTAAGCTATGGGCTGACAAGAGCGGAGAAGTTATGGATTGGCTAATTGATGTAGTAGAAAGTGCCGGGCTCAAAATGATGGTAGAAACCGATCTTAAGGTAGGCTATTATAAATCCTATCCGGTAGGCCATGTGGTAGTCCCTGATCCAACCCCTGAAATCGCTCATTTGGGAGAATATGGTTCAGCCCTGTACATGCCGGTTTTAACTGAAAAAGCCAAAGAGCTGGGGGTTGATATTAGATATGAAATGCCGGCGGTCCAACTGATTAAGCAAGATGGTAAGATAACGGGAGTTATTGCCGGCAGCGAAGACAATTACACCCAATTCAATGTAAGCAAAGGAGTTATTTTAGCTACTGGGGGTTATGGACGTAATGCAGAAATGTTAGAAGATCTATGCCCAACCGCAAAATATTGTGCTTCCTCCATAGTGCCTGCTGTGGCCTCCGGTGATGGAGTTAAGATGGGAGTATGGGCGGGGGGCGCTTTAGATCCCCTACATGCGGTAATGGTATTTGATCGGGGAGTAATGAAAAAGGATACCCCCATGGGACCACCCTGGTCCGGTGGATATCTCAGGACCGGCAGCCAACCTTTCCTGAGGGTCAATATACGGGGAGAGCGCTTTGTAAATGAAGATCTGCCCTATGATTATGTCTGGGATGCTGGGATAATGCAACCGGAAGGCGTTTCCTGGCAGATCTGGGATGCCAACTGGAAAGAAGATATAACCAGGTTCCATACCACCATTTGCTCCCGGGTAGTACCCCATCCGGAGGCCCCTCCCCGGGATGGCTTGGATTTTGTGGAACAAGAGCATGCCAATTTTGTTAAAAACGGTTTTATCATAGCGGCTGATACCATTGAAGAACTAGCCCAAAAAATGGAAGTGCCGGTTGAGACCTTTAAAGCTACCATAAACAGGTACAATGAACTAGCCAAACAGGGCCGAGACGATGATTTTGGTAAAGTTGATTTCAGATTGTCTACTATAGATAATCCCCCCTTCTATGCTGCCAAACTCTCTGGTACCTTACTATGTAATATAAACGGCCTCAGAATCAATACCGATATGCAGGTATTGGATGAGAACCTTGATCCCATACCCGGACTATACGCTGTAGGAAATGACAGCGGTTCTTTCTTCTCCTATAACTACCCGCAAATGTTTGGGGGACTGGCCTTGGGACGTACCATAACCTTCGGCCGACTAGCAGGAATTGCTGCCGCTAAGGTTTAACGAGTATCCTAAACCCGTGGGAGGGAGTATCTGCTCCCTCCCCTTCTGTCTTCAAATACATTATCCCATTCATGTGTGGACTCCGAGCTATTGATGGCAGCGGCAGTATAGATTGCTTCAACCTCTTTGTCAAAGGGCTTAATCAATAATTCCATTAACAATCAACTCTAACCATAGCCTTCACTTCTGCCACTACTCCGCAATGATATATGCTTTCTAAGGCGTCCCCCCCTAAGGAATAAGCTATTTGAATAGCTCCAGACCTTGTTTCCATATATTAAATGCCGGGGATAAGTTTTTTCCTTCCTTTCATCACCTCCGGAAACCAAGTTATATCAGGACCAAAATTCTTCCATGACTTTAACTGATTATGCTGCGCAAACTATAAAAACCCAAGTGTGCCGAAGCCGGTGCAAGGCCGCAGGAACTGAGGGACCTTTTACGGATTTATTTCAAAAGCCGTTTTGATTATAATAATATTAGTGCTTGGCAAGTTAGGAAAAAATTATAAAAAGGAGCATCGAAATTGAGTAAATATCAATCTTACAAAGAAACCGTATTACAATACAGCCAGCGACTTTCCCAAAACCGATATACCGTTGGCACTGGCGGCAATATATCCTTGCTGATTGAAGGGGAAAATGCTATAGCAATAACTCCCACCGCAATGGACTACTTTGGCATCCACGTGGATGACATCTGCATAGTCGATTTTGATATGAATATCCTGGAGGGAAAACTCAAACCTTCTATTGAAACCAAAATGCATATTGAAGTATATAAAAACCGGCTCGATGTTAATGCCATCATTCATACCCATCAAGTATATGCCAGCATATTTGCTTTAATCAACGAACCTATTCCCGCTCTTTTTGATGAAGTAACCTTGAATACAGGACATATAATTGACGTGATCCCTTACGCCTTATCAGGCAGTCAGCAGTTATCACAAAACATAGTAAACCAACTAAACAACCGCTGTAACTGCTATTTTATTCAAAACCACGGAGCATTGAGCCTGGGCATGTCCATTGAAAATGCCTATCGTAATGTAGAGCTTTTAGAAAAAATATCCCGCACTTATTATTATGCCTTGGCCAGTGGTCGTCCCATCACTAAACTGCCCGATGCAGTTGTTGCCCGTTTATGTAAAAACCTGCATGAAAGACAGGATCAGGAAATAGCCCGAAAAAAAGCAGGTCAAGCGTATAGGCTAAACTAATAACGAAGAATAAGAGGGCTTAATTATGAGCCCTCTTTTCTCTGCTTTCATATACCATACCAGATAATATGCCGTTTACCACTTCTCCCTTTCCGTATCTTAAACCTTATCCCTTGACCTCTTCTCCCTTTAAACCCTGTGCCTAAAGGAAAAGTGCGGAAAATGTTTATAGCTTCTCTGCTTTCGTTTTCTTAATTCTAAATCAGCTGCTAACACTGCCCTTTCCTTTTTAGCGCAATGCATAGATAAATCCCTTCTGCCGATACTAGTTATAAGTAAAACAGGAGGTGCAAAATG
>JAAYNQ010000114.1 GCA_012520725.1 Syntrophomonadaceae bacterium
ATTTACCTAATGGTAAAGGATAATTCATGGATTTCTTGACATAATTAAATAATATGGCTAAACTTGATTAGTAAAGTATTTTTCCTTTACACAGGGAGATAGGGATAGTGATTGAAAAAACCGAAAAAATAATTATGCTGAAAGATTTCTATGGTCCTCTTTTAACTGAAAAACAGCAAGATGTATTGAACCTTTACTATGAAAATGACTGGTCCTTGTCGGAAATCGCTGATAGCATGAAAATATCCCGGCAGGGAGTACATGATCTGATCAAAAGAGCTGAATTGTCCTTGTTGGACTATGAACAGCGTCTGGGCCTGCTAGAACGTTTTTCCCTGACCAGAGACTGTTTAGAACAAGTATTCGCTCTCCTGCAGGGAAAGAATTCCATAGAAGAAGCTCAGATAGATAAAGTTTTGAAGCTGTTGCGAGAGGTTGATAAGCTAATTTGACATAAAAAGGAGAATAATAGTGGCTTTTGAAGGGCTTACCCAAAGATTACAGGATGTTTTTAAAAAGCTGCGGGGCAAAGGTAAAATCAGCGCAGAAGATGTAAACCTGGCTATGCGTGAAGTCAGGTTGGCTTTGCTGGAGGCTGACGTAAATTTTAAGGTAGTCAAAGATTTTATTGGCCGGGTCAAAGAACGGGCAGTAGGGCAGGAAGTGCTGCAAAGCCTGACCCCCGGGCAACAGATAATTAAAATAGTTCATGATGAAATGACGGCCTTGATGGGCGGCTCGGAGAGCAAATTGAACTTTGCCCCCCGTCCCCCTTCGGTTTTTATTATGGTAGGTCTGCAGGGAGCAGGAAAAACCACCACCGTGGCCAAGTTGGGTAAGGTTTTAGTCAAGCAGGGGAGAAAACCCCTTCTGGTTGCCTGTGATATTTATCGACCGGCGGCCATCAAGCAGTTGCAGGTATTGGGGGAACAAACCAATCTGCCGGTTTTCTCCATGGGCCAGAACAATCCCCTGGATATTGCCAAAGCCTCTTTGGAGGCCGCCAAAAATAAAGGCTGTGATACCATAATACTTGACACTGCCGGTAGGCTGCATATAGATCAGGAAATGATGGATGAGCTGGTAAATATTAAACAGGCCATGCAGCCGGAGGAAATCCTATTGGTGGTTGATGCTATGACCGGACAGGATGCAGTTAATGTTTCAGAACATTTTAACTCTCAGCTGGGTTTGTCCGGAGTAATACTCACCAAGCTGGACGGTGACAGCCGGGGTGGAGCAGCCCTGTCGGTAAGGGCAGTTACCGGTTGTGCCATCAAATATGTGGGGATGGGAGAAAAGTTGGACGCCCTGGAACCCTTCTATCCTGATCGTATGGCCTCAAGAATACTGGGAATGGGCGATGTATTAAGCCTGGTAGAAAAAGCCCAGGCTAGTATAGATCAGGATAAAGCTCGAGAAATGGAGCGCAAAATCAGGGAACAGGAATTTACTCTGGAAGATTTCCTGGATCAAATGCAGCAGGTTAAAGCAATGGGACCCCTGGATGAACTGCTGGGCATGATTCCCGGAATGGGCAAAAAACTAAAAGGAATGCCTACTAGCTTTGATGAGAAGGAAATAGCTCACATAGAAGCTATTATACAATCCATGACCAAAGAGGAAAGAAGAAATCCATTAATTATAAATGGCAGCAGGAAGAAGCGCATTGCCCGGGGCAGTGGAACTCGAGTGCAGGATGTAAACCGTTTGTTGAAGCAATTTGAAGAATCCCGCAAGATGATGAAACAGCTGGCTGACATGAGTAGAAAAGGCAAGAAAGGAAAAAAAGGGGGATTCCCTTTGAACTTCCCTTTTTAGTTACTGGGTTAGTTGCTTGGGGGTAATTAGAATTACTTCCATAAAGTAATTATATAGTATATGCATGAGGAGGTGAAATTAAGTGGCAACGAAAATAAGATTGAAAAGAATGGGGGCCAAAAAAAGACCCTTTTATAGAGTCGTAGTAGCAGATTCCAGATCTCCTCGAGATGGAAGATTTATCGAGGAATTGGGTTATTACGATCCCACTACCAATCCTGCCACGGTTAAAATTGACGAAGAAAAAACCCTAAAATGGCTGGCAACTGGAGCCCAAGCTTCGGATACCGTAAAATCACTGCTGAAGAAACAGGGTATTATGGCTAAATTTGCGCAAGGACGCAAATAATTAACTCGGGCAGGGGGTGGAACATAAGTGAAAGAGCTTGTGGAATATATAGCCAGGTCTCTGGTGGATAATCCAGAGGCAGTGCAGGTTACGGAGATCGAAGGAGAAAGGTCGATTATTATTGAACTCCGAGTTGCACCCGATGATATGGGGAAGGTAATTGGTAAACAGGGCAAAATAGCCAAATCAATTCGCACCCTTACCAAGGCAACCGCAGCCAAAGAAGGAAAAAGAGTAGTAGTAGAAATTTTGAGGTAAGAGGGCTAATTTTAGCCCTTAACTTTTTTACTATTAATTTTATTCTAAACCGCTAAGAATGGATATTTATAGAGAGGTAGCAGATGGAAGACCAGGAACTTATCAGTATAGGAAGAATAACCGGTACCCATGGTTATCGGGGCCTGCTAAAGGTTAAGCCTCTTACTGATTTCCCGGAGCGCTTTAATGAGCTGGAGCAGGTTATTCTTGACACCGGCAAAACTCAGGCCCAGGTACAGGTGGAATACTGCCAGGATTATAAACGGGAGCTGCTGATTAAATTGTCCGGGATCGATAATCTGGAGGTGGCCCGCCAATGGCAGGGAGCCCTGATAAAGATCACCCCGGAGCAATTATATCCCTTACCAGAAGGATACTATTACCATTTTCAATTAAAGGGTTTAATGGTGGAGGACGAGGAACTGGGCAAGCTGGGAGAGATTAAGGATATACTTGAAACCGGGGCCAATGATGTGTATGTAATTGAATCTCCAGAACACGGTGAAATACTGATTCCAGCTATTAAGGAAGTGATTCTTGCGGTGGATCTGGAATATAATCGGATGCAGATCAGGCTTTTGCCGGGACTTATTCCCAATAAGCAGAAAAAGGGCAGGAAAAATAGATGAAAATCGATGTATTAACCCTGTTCCCCCAAATCTTTGCTTCTACTTTTGAAGAAAGCATAATTAAAAGAGCCCAGGATAGATCCCTGGTAAAAATAAATATTGCCAATATCCGGGATTTCGCTCAAAACAAACACCAACAGGTGGATGATTATCCTTATGGGGGAGGCCCGGGTATGGTCATGAGAGCAGATGTGCTGCACAGAGCTCTGGATTATTACCAAACGCCGGCTTCCTGGCTGATTTACCTGTCTCCCCAGGGACAGTTGTTAAATCAGGCTAAGGTAAGAGAGTTAGCCCGTAAACAGCACCTGATTTTGCTATGCGGACACTATGAAGGAATCGATGAGAGGGTAGTCCATCGTTTCCACGAGGAAATATCTATCGGAGATTATATATTGACCGGAGGTGAAATTCCGGCCATGGTCCTTATAGATGCCACCGTGCGTTTGATACCCGGAGTACTAGGGGATGAGGAATCATTGGCCGAGGAATCCTTTTCCTACGGCTTATTGGAATATCCTCATTATACCAGGCCTAGGGTTTATGAAGAACAGGAGGTTCCACCGGTACTCCTTTCCGGCCATCATGAGAATATCCGGCGCTGGCGAAAAAAGCAGAGCCTTTTGCGTACCCTGTTAAAGCGTCCAGAACTTTTATTGCAAGAAGATATTGATGCTGAGGGAAAAGAACTATTATTAGAAATATTATTTGACAGGGAGAGTAAATAAGTGAGGAAATCCAGGATTTACCTAGCACTGCTTCATTATCCAATGTATAACAAGCGGGGGGAGATTATTACTACTTCCATTACTAATTTGGATTTGCACGACATATCCCGGGCTGCCAGGACTTACGGTGCAGAAGGCTTTTTTGTGGTTCATCCTTCCCCCAAGCAGCAAGGGCTTTTGCAGGATATAATGGGGTATTGGCAAGCGGGATATGGAGCCCAGTATAATCCGGATCGAGAGCAGGCTTTTAGTATATTGAAGCCGGCCCTGGACTTGCTGCAGGTAATGGATCTCATTGAAAAGGAAAGCGGATGCCGGCCTTCTACCGTAGCTACTGACGCCAAGGTCCATTCCCGGACTACTTCTTACCTTGAAATGAAGAAAAAGATACAGGAAGAGGAGCAGTCCTTTCTACTGCTCTTTGGCACCGGGTGGGGCATCAGCCAGGAGTTGATGCAGGATTGCGACTATATACTGGAACCGGTTCAGGCCGGCAGTGACTATAATCACCTATCAGTGCGCAGTGCAGTATCCATAATACTGGACCGTTTGCTGGGAGAATGCTGGTTTGAGGCTTAGTTCTGCTTGAGAATGTAAATCTACTATGTTATAATACCCTTGTTCTGTGTAAAAAAGGTGGTCCGCTGCATTAGTATTTGATGTATGAACACCTGTTGGAAGGAGGTTGAAGGAATGCAAGATATTATTAGATCAATTGAAGAAGAATACTACAAGCAGGATATTCCTCGCTTTGGCCCTGGAGATACGGTAAAGGTACACGTTAAAGTAGTTGAAGGAACCCGGGAGAGAATACAGGTATTTGAAGGAACCGTGATCAAAATAAGAGGCGGTGGTTTATCCCGGACCTTTACAGTGCGCCGTATATCTTATGGGGTAGCCGTGGAAAGAACCTTTCCTATACACTCACCCAGAGTTGACAAAATCGAAGTTACCAGAAGAGGTAAAGTGCGTAGAGCCAGGTTGTATTACCTCAGAAAGCTCATGGGCAAAAAAGCTCGGGTTAAGGAAAAAGGCAGGTATTAAAAACCTGTTCTCCAGAATAAGAAGAATACCGAAGAGGTATTCTTTTTTTATATAAGGGCATCTTGCCCTCGTTACATTAAAAGAATGGATAGAGGACGGTTCTTTTCCTGGCAAAGGAGACTGTCATCAGGGCTTCATGAGTTGACATGGATAAGGCTTGCATTAATATCAATGTACAGGGTAGGACGGCATAGAGATAAAATTAATAGGCTGCTGTTTTCGGTCTACTTCTTAGCCAAGGAGGTTAAATGGTGAGTATTAACTGGTATCCCGGGCATATGGTCAAAGCCAGACGGGAAATTGAAAAAAATCTAAAAATGGTGGATATAGTATTGCTGCTGCTGGATGCCAGGGCCCCCTTATCCTGCCGCAACCAAGATTTGGAACGTCTTGCCGGCAATAAACGCATAATTATGGTATTCAATAAGGTGGATTTGGCCCATCCGGGCTATATCAAGAAACATGCCCGGCAATTGGAGCAGGAGGGTTTTGCGGTAGCCCTCATAAATTCTTTAAATGGCCAGGGACGCAAGAAAGTGCTGCAAACGATTATCGATACCTTTGGCGAGCAGGCCGATAAGATAAGGGCTCGGGGCCGACGGGTTAGGGCAGTGCGAGTAATGGTGGCCGGGGTCCCCAATGTGGGAAAATCAACCTTTCTTAACTGCATGGTGGGTAAAAAGGTAGCCCAGACCGGTGCTAAACCAGGGGTAACCAGGGGCGGGCAGTGGATTAGAATAAGAGAAGATATTGAGTTTATGGATACACCCGGATTAATGTGGCCCAAGATAGAAGACGAGATGCAAGCCAAGAAATTGGCCTTGTTAAATATTGTGGGCGAAAACGCCTATAATGAATATGAAATTGCGCTTTTTTTGCTGGAAGTATTAAAGGAAAAGAAGCCGGCCATATTACTGGAAAAGTTTAAGCTGGAAGATATTCATAAACATAATGAAGAATTGCTGGAGGAGATATCTATTCAACGGGGGCATTTGTTAAAGGAGGGGCGTCCAGACACCGCCAAGACTTGTAAATTACTGCTGCAGGATTTTCGTCAAGGCAAACTGGGAGCATTAAGCCTGGACTGAAATGCCCAAAACCTGGTGAATAGCTTCCAGGCTTATTACACTATAATCACAACTGTATAATTAATGGTAGCCTTGAGAAAATATGTTTGTACTGGGCCAAGGCCTAATATATAATTATTTTATACACCAATAAATTTTATTTATTATGCTTTAATAATTATACTAGGGGCCTGGTTACCTTAATATAATATGGTAACATGCGGCGATGGGTTTTATGCCCTTCGTCTGATGAAGAGAGCCTAAGAGCCCCTTCTGAACACGGAAGGGGTTTGTTTTTGGGGGGTGGAGCTAGAATAGAGAGATAAAAATTGAAGGGAGTATTATCACAAACAGCATCCACCTAAATAGAGATACGACTCTGATATAATTAAAAGCAAATAAACAGTGGGCAGGGTGGTATTTATGGAAAGAGAAAGTCAAGTAAGGCTAAAGAGTTGGGGCCGGGTATTGGCAATTATATTGATAGTATTTCTAATAACTTTGGCCCATAGCTCATGCTGGATGCCGAAGGAGGAAAGACTGCCGGAGGATCTGCCCGACCAGCCTGTGACAACAGAGCCCAGTCCCAGCGAGATTACCCTGTTGGCGGTGGGTGATTGTTTGATGCATAATACCCAGATCTGGTCCGGACAGCAAGCGGATGGCAGCTATAACTTTGACTTTTTTTTTAGCGAGGTAGAAGAGCTGATAAAACAGGCAGACTACAGTATGGTATCCTTTGAAGCACCTATGGCGGGTTCTGAGTCTTCTTATACTGGCTATCCCTTGTTCAATAGTCCTGATGCCATGGCCGATACCTTTAAAAGAGCCGGCTTTGACCTGGTTACTACTGCCAACAATCATGCTTTTGACCGGGGTTATGCAGGCCTCTTGCGCAGCTTGGAGGTATTGGAAAAGGCAGGGTTGGATACAGTTGGAACTTATGCCACCCAGGAAGCAAGCCAGGCTTTTCTGATAAAAGATATTAAGGGTATTAAAGTTGGATATTTGGCCTATTCATACGGTACCAACGGTATTCCCATTCCTCAAGATAAGCCCTATTGTTTTAATCTCCTGGAAAGGGAAAAGGTATTGTATGACATACAGCGCCTGCGGCCACAGGTAGATGTGCTGGTTTTGATCTTGCATTGGGGTACCGAATATATGCATGAACCTAAGCCGGAACAGGTGGATATGGCTCATGAATTCTTAAACGCCGGTGCTGACATCATCTTGGGGAGTCACCCTCATGTAATTCAACCCTTGGAAGTAATCAATATTGAGCAAAAGGATAAGATGGTGATATATTCCATGGGCAATTTTATCAGCCACCAGCATGGACTGGAACGAAACAGCGGAATCATATTAAGAATGAAATTTATTAAAGATTTTAAGCATGGGGTGACCAGACTGGTCCAGGTAGGTTATATTCCGACTTTTTCCCATTCCTATTATGAAGAGGACCGGATAAAGTTCCGGGTGGTAACAGTGGAAAAGACCCTGGAAGATATAAAGATGGGACGAGAGACCATTCTCAGTCAAGAGGATATACCTGTTCTGGAACAGGTATTGGAGTCTACCAGCAGCTTATTGGGAGAAGTCTACCGGGAAAAGTGTTGAAAGCTGATCAGCTTAAGGCATTAAATGTTTTGTTGTTTAAGGTTTTTGAGCAATCTTGTTACCTGAGAGTTTTGTATAATTAATAAAGCAGCTTTCATTCCAGGTGCAGCCGGGAATCTTAAGATCTACGGTCTTGTCTTTTGGATATCATTAGCCAATACTCGGACTAAAAAGGATCAATTAATTATACATAATTCTCTCCCAAAGAGTAGAAATATTAAAGAGGTGAATAATATGACATTACCCTTAACCGGAATAAGGATATTGGATTTATCCCGTTATCTACCGGGGCCTTTTTGTACTCAGTTGCTGGCTGACTTTGGAGCAGAAGTAGTTAAGATCGAACAACCTGAAGTGGGCGATCCGGGACGACAACTGGCTCCAGTAGTAAATGGAATCAGTACCCGTTTTTATACCGTTAACCGTAATAAAAAGAGCATTACCCTGGATATCAGGAAAGAGGAGGGAAGAGAGGTTTTTAAGAAGCTTATCCCTCACTTCGATGTGGTAGTAGATCAGTTTAGAGCTGGATTTATGGATGATCTGGGAATTGGATACCAAGTCTTAAGCCAGATTAATGATCGGATTATATTTTGCGCTATAAGCGGTTATGGCCAGGATGGCCCCATGTACAAAGCGGCTGGACATGATTTGAATTATTTGAGTTTGGCTGGGGTAACCGGGACTACCGGGAGCCGTCAAGGTGTTCCGGCCATGTCCGGGGTGCAGATAGCTGACATAGCTGGAGGTACTCTGTATGCAGTTATCTCCATACTCCTGGCCTTGGCCAGCCGTGAAAAAACCGGCAAAGGCCAGATGTGTGATGTTTCCATGCTGGATGGAGCCCTTAGCCTCCTGGCCTATACTATGGGTGAATGGTCAGGAGATGGAGTGGTTCCCAAGATTGCTGACGGCGTGTTAACCGGAGGTTATGCCTGTTACAATATTTATGAAACCCAGGATGGGAAATACGTAAGCCTGGGGGCAGTAGAAAAGAAATTCTGGGCTGAGTTTTGTGATAAGTTAGGTTTACCTGATTATATCAACTTACAATGGAAAAAAGATGAGCAGAAAAAAATCATTGATGAAATATCTGAGCTGATGAAGACTAAAAGCAGGGATGAGTGGGTGGAGTTTTTTAAGGATAATGACATATGTTTTACCCCGGTGCTGGATCTGGAAGAGACCAGTGAACATCCCCAGGTTAAGGCCCGCCGGATGGTGGAAAAAATCCCTGACCCCAGTGGATCCGGAAAGACCATTGCCCTAACTGGAGTTCCCATCAAATTATCAGATACCCCGGGACAAATGGTGTTGGATTTCCCAAGCTTGGGACAGCATAATGAAGAAATTCTGCAGGCGGCAGGTTATAGCCCCGAAGAGATTGAACAACTGCGCAGGAAGAAGGTTATTTAAATATAATTAAGCAGGTGCCGGGTGTTAAGTGGTCAAGTTATTGTGTTTCGCATCAGATAACTTGACGACTTAACACCCGGCACTGTTTTGCTGTGATATAATTAAGACAGTATGGGGTTTTGTGGGGGGGGATAACTTGAAAATTAGAGAGTTTATTAAAGGGGAACTTATTTGGTTGACAGAGGAAATCCCTATCCGGGATGCAGTTAAGATCTTTATCGAAAACAAAATCGATGGTGCACCGGTGGTGGATGAAGACTTCAAAATGAAGGGTCTGTTCACTAAAAGCCATGTATACAAGGCCATAGAAAAAGAAATGGATCTGCAGACTCCGGTGGGAGAAATTATGACTCGGGATGGTTTTGTTGTCGGTCACCCGGACCAAGATATCGATGATGTAATATTTCCGGGGCTAGGACGTTTGCCGGTGGTGGATGACGAAGGACGGGTAATAGCCTTGATTACCCGCACTGATCTGGCCGGAGTGTTTTATAATTCCTACCAGGTTTTGGCCAGCCAATTGGATACTATAATAGATTCTACCCACAATATGATTATAGCTACTGATTGTGAGGGCAGGATAAAAGTATTTAATAATGCAGCCGAAAGGATGCTGGATGTAAAAGCTGAAGAAGTAAGAGGAAGGCCGATTGTGGAGATTTTCCCCAACAGCGGATTGCCGGACACCATCAGAAGCGGGGTAGAAAAACCACTACAAAAGATCACCTTAAATGGGCGAAACTTGATTTCCAACCGTTCACCCATAAAAAAAGACGGCGAAATCATAGGAGCAGTAGCGGTTCTACAGGATATTTCAGAGTTGGAACAGATTTCCCAGGAACTTAAATATGTTAAAGAATTAAATGAAGAGTTGGATGCCATAATTGAGTCTTCATTTGATGGTCTATACATAGCAGATGGCGAAGGTAAAACCCTGCGGGTAAATAAAGCCTTCGAGATGATCATGGGTATCAGCAGAGAAGAGTTTTTAGGAAAAAATGTTGAAGATATAGAGAAAGAGGGGCTGGTTTCGGAATCGGTAACCTTTTTGACTCTTAATAAACGCAAACCGGTTACTATTATTCAGGAAGCCAAAACCGGCAAAATAACTTTGGCCACCGGAAGCCCTGTATACGATAAAAATGGCAATATATTCCGAGTGGTCTGTAATGTAAGGGATATTACTGAACTCAATTTATTAAAGCAAAGGTTGGAGCAAGCGGAAGGGCTATCCCAGCACTATGAGAGCGAGCTTAGAACCTTGAAACTACAGTTTATGGGATCCAGCAATATGGTTATCAATTCCAGCTCTATGCGGGACATACTGGAAGTAGTAAACCGCCTTTCCCAGGTGGACTCAACTACTCTGATAACCGGAGAGTCCGGGACTGGTAAGGAATTGATAGCCGAGACTATTCACAATTATAGCTCCAGGAAAAATGAGCCCTTTATCAGGGTTAATTGTGGCGCTATCCCTGACAACTTACTGGAATCAGAATTGTTCGGTTATGAATATGGGGCTTTTTCCGGGGCTAAGCAGGAGGGCAAGCCGGGGTTTTTTGAACTGGCCAATGGAGGTACTTTGTTCCTGGATGAAATTGGGGAACTCCCTGTAAACCTGCAGGTAAAACTACTCAGGGCCATTCAGAGTAAAGAGATTATGCGGGTAGGAGGACAAGCGGTTAAGAAAATAGATGTAAGAATAATTGCCGCCACCAACCGGAACCTGACTGAAATGGTGAAACAGAAGGAATTTCGTGAAGACTTGTACTATAGATTAAATGTCGTGCCCCTGTATGTACCGCCTTTAAGAGATCGGCGGGAAGATATTCCGCCATTAATAAACCACTTTGTAAAAAAGTTTAATCGCAAATATAACATGAATAAAAGGGTTTCAGCCGAAGTAATAGACCTCTTGATGGGATATAATTGGCCTGGCAATGTGAGGGAATTGGAGAATCTCATAGAGAGAATGGTGGTTGTTACTCCCCATGATGTAATAAGCAAGGAAGATTTACCCTATCAATTTGACCAGAATGCTCTGGACCAATCAACTCAGGTTTTGGTACGAAGCGTTATTCCTCTGCGGGAGGCTGTTGAAAGTACTGAAAAACAATTATTAGAGAAAGCCTATAAGAACTATCGAACCACCAGGCAAATGGCAGGAGCCTTAAAGGTAAATGCTTCAACTATCGTAAGGAAAGCAGCCAAATACGGTTTGAAGGTCAGAGAATAAATGGGCCCATCGTCTGTTGCGCACACGCAACAGACGATGCCGAAGTGCAACAAAACAGCCCTGTAAAAGCTGTCCCCAATTACCGCGGAGTCCATCTGTCCTTAGGAACAATTATCCAGGAATAGAACCAATTTATGACAGCAAAGGGTAAAAAAGAATAAAAAGCAATAAATATTTTACTTTCCTTGTTGCTCTTTCGCAACGTTTGTAATGCTTGGTACAAGACCATGTAATGGTCATAAACCCCGAGCCTGCCGACCACTTGGATTTATTCAAGCACTTGGCAGGTTTTTTGCATGGATAATAAGCAGACATATCCAGGATGTTCCTATCATAATATATTAGAACCAACATAGAGAGAAAAACAATCAATTACAATTAACAAAATTTTGGGCTTAATTGGGATAACGTTTATATTATCACCCCTCACCGTTATCCCGGTGTATTAATACTTTTAACTGGAAGGGGTGTAAGGAAATTGATTGACTTTAGATGTAAAAGATGCAACCGCTTACTGGGAAAATACAAAGACTGCAAGCAGCTAGAGATAAAATGTCCTCGTTGTGGATACAACAATCAGGTTTACCTGGCTAATGAAAGTATAGCGCAGATAGGAGTGGAGAAAGGTAGTATTGGAAAAAAGGAATTTAATAAGTAATGAAGTAGTTTTACCGGGTTATTAGAGAGCCATAGAGCCCCATCCATTAATAGCTATTGGATGGGGTGCTGTTTTTGGTCTTAGAGAAATAGAAGGGAGTGGAGGGGGAGATGAAAGAATTTCGCTGCCGGAAATGCCATAAACTCTTAGGGAAATACCGGGGAAATCTGGAATTGGAAATAAAGTGCCCGCGTTGCGGTTTAAACAACCATTTGTTACAGACTGAGAGAACATTCATTGCCTCCAGGAGATTAGCTTTAACCGTCAAGCCTGTTATGGAAAGATAAGGAGATTAACTCAATTAAATACAATTATGAGAGCCTTAGAGCCCCACAAGATTATGTCAGGATAATCTGTGGGGTTTTTTTATGGGGAGGAGGTGGACAGCTGGAAGATATCGGACCTGAGTCCAAGTGGGCTAACACTTAACTAACACCAGTTGATTTTTAGAAAAGGGGAGGATTAGTAATGTCGGATTTTGTTCAGAAACTAGATATGAAGAGAGCCGATTATCCAAAGAAGATACCGGTAAGCGGTTTTGGCGAAAGAAAGTGCAATTATGAAGGAATGGGCAGAAACGTCGGCAACGTATACAAAAATTTTAGAGAAGTGGTATGCGTTGAAGCATGTCGTACTCCTTACGGAGTGGTGGGTGGAAAACTAAAAGAATACGATGCTCCACAATTAGGCGCACTGGCTATAAAAGAGGTCTTAAGAAGAACTAATGGAAAGGTAAAACCAGAGGATGTTGATTATGTATACATGGGTCAGGTAGTACCGGCCGGAAATGGACAAATTCCCGGACGCCAAGCAACCATCCTGGCTGGACTGCCGGAATCAGTTCCGGCTATTTCAGTTAATAAAGTTTGTTCTTCCGGTATAAAAACCATTGATTTGGGTGTTCAGGCCATTATGCTGGGCAAGGCGGACATAGTTATAGCAGGAGGACAGGAGAGCATGAGCAACTGTCCCTATGCATTGCCTAATCTCAGATACGGACAGCGCATGGGTCTTCTCAACAGCCCCTGTGTAGACTTGATGGTTTACGATGGACTTTGGGATGCCTTCTATAACCGTCATATGGCTATCCATGGCTCCGAAACTTCGGATGAGTTTGGTTTTACCCGTGAAGACAATGATGAATGGGGCTTCCTATCCCAGAAAAGAGCAGTTGCAGCTATGGAAGCAGGAAAACTTGATGATGAAATATTCCCAGTAGAGATCAAAAAAGGCAAGGAAATTATGACCAAAGACGAAGGCCCCAGACCCCAAACAACCATGGAAGGTCTGGCTAAATTACCCCCGGTATTTAATCACAAGAGTACGGTCACTGGTTTACCTGGCAGTGTCACGGCTGGAAATGCTCCCGGGGTTAATGACGGCGGCGATGTCTGCCTGTTGATGAGCAGAGAAAAGGCTGATGAACTGGGACTCAAGCCCCTGTTTACCATTGTCGACTATGCTGAAGTGTCCCAGCCCACCAAGGATATTGCAACTGTTCCCGGTCTTTCCATCAAGAAGGTGCTGGATCAGAACGGAATGACCTACAAGGATGTTGATCTAATAGAGATCAACGAAGCTTTTGCCGCCGTGGTTCTGGTCAGTGCCCGCAGTATACTGGGAATGAGCAAAGAAGAAATGATTGAAAAGGTTAATGTTAATGGCAGCGCCATCGCTTATGGACATCCTATAGGAGCCACCGGGGCTAGGATAGTTATGACCTTAGCTTATGAACTGCGCCGTCGGGGTGGCGGATACGGAGTTTGTGGAATATGCTCCGGACATGCTCAGGGTGATGCCATGTTGATCAAGGTAGAACCCTAAATCCAAACAAATTAAGCGTATAGGAGGCGAATCAGGGTGGAAATAAAAAAAGTCATGGTTATTGGAGCCGGCCAGATGGGCGGCGGGATAGCCCAGGTATCTGCTCAAACCGGTTGGGAAACCGTTCAATATGATATAACAATGGAATTGGTCAATAAAGGCATTGCAGTAATGGACAAAAACCTGTCCCGCAATGTATCCAAGGGTAAGATGAGTGAAGATGAGAAGGCAGCAATACTAGGGCGTATTAAACCCTCGGTTAGTCTTGAGGATGCTGCAGATTGTGACCTGATTATTGAGGCCATTGTGGAAAATTTCGCTATTAAAGAAAAAGTATTCAAAGAACTGGATGCTATCGCACCCCCGCATGCTATTCTGGCCAGCAATACCTCATCCCTGCCTATTACTCAAATAGCAGCTGTAACCAAACGTCCGGACAAGGTTATCGGCATGCACTTCATGAATCCGGTACCGGTTATGAAGCTGGTAGAAATAATAAGAGGCCTGGCTACTACCGACGAAGTATATAAGATCGTGGAAGATGCTTCAATCAAAATGGGCAAAGTGCCGGTATGGTGCAAAGATGTGCCAGGATTTGTGTCCAACCGAGTATTGCAGGTTATGATCAACGAAGCTTTGTGGGAACTGTATGAAGGGGTAGCTCCGGCCGAAAACATTGACAATATCATGAAGCTGGGCATGAACCATCCTATGGGACCATGCGAACTGGCTGACCTGATTGGATTGGATACCATTTTGTCCATTCTCAATGTAATGTATGAAGGTTATGGAGATCCCAAATACCGTCCTTCTCCTCTGTTAAAACAATATGTCAATGCCGGTTGGCTAGGCCGGAAAACCGGAAGGGGAATCTTTGAATACTAGGCCCAAAAAGGCTATATCTGTAAGAAGGAGGAGTTAAGGTGGAATTTGCTAACATTTTGCTGGAAAAGGAAGACAGGATAGCTGTTCTGAGCGTCAACCGGCCCAAAGCTTTGAATGCTCTGAACAAGGACACCTTGCTCGAGATTAAGGCGGCGGTAGAAGAGATCAGGGATGATGATTCTATCGATGTGTTAATTATAACCGGTTCCGGGGATAAGTCATTTGTGGCCGGAGCCGACATAAGCTTCATGGTCAATATCAATGCCCTGGAAGGCCGGGAATTTGGTTTATTAGGGCAAGCCGTGTTCAGGTTGATAGAGTCCATGGATAAACCAGTTATTGCAGCCATAAATGGGTTCTGTCTGGGTGGAGGATGCGAACTTGCCATGGCCTGTGATATCAGGATAAGTTCGGAAAAAGGCAAATTCGGGCAGCCCGAGGTAGGCTTGGGGGTTACTCCCGGGTTTGGCGGGACCCAGCGTTTACCCAGGATAGTTGGACCGGGTATGGCCAAACTGCTGCTTTATACCGGAGATACCATAGATGCCATGGAGGCGCTGAGAATAGGCTTGGTCGACCAGGTGGTGGCCAAAGAAGACTTAATGGAATATGTCAAGGGGATAGCCAAACGTATCTCTACCAAAGGCCAGCTTTCAGTAAGGTTCTGCAAAGTAGCAGTCAATGAAGGGATGCAGACTGACATAGATCGGGCTATGAGTATTGAAGCTGACTTATTTGGGCTGTGTTTTGCTACCCAGGATCAAAAAGAAGGTATGAGGGCATTTGTTGAGAAGAGAAAAGCCAACTTTACCGGGAAATAGAATTTAGGGAGATGAGATTTTATGGATTTTAGTTTAAGCGAAGAGTCATTAATGATGCGCGATATGTTTAGGAAATTCGCCAAAAATGAAGTTGAACCCCTGGCAGCAGAGCTGGATAAAACCCATGAATTTCCTATGACCACTTTCAAGAAAATGGCTGATCTGGGCTTGTGCGGACTGCCGATCCCAGAAGAATGGGGCGGTGCAGGGGCTTCCTACCTGGACTTTGCTATATTTGTAGAGGAGCTGGCCAAGTGTTGTGCTTCTACTGCGGTTATTATGAGCGTGCATACCGGTTTGGGGTGTATGAGTACTTATCTATATGGTAGCCAGCGGGTAAAAGAAAAATACCTGCGGGCCTTATGTACAGGAGAAATCATCGGGGCTTATGCTCTTACCGAACCCAATGCCGGTTCTGATGCGGCTTCTCTGAAGTGCAGGGCAGAAGACAAGGGCGATCACTTCCTGGTCAACGGCAGCAAGATATTTATCACCAATGGGGGAGTGGCTACTACCTATTGTACCTTTGTTAAGACCGATCCCACTCAGCCTTCGGGACGGGGAATAACCTGTCTGATCATTGAAAAGGATACACCAGGCTTTACCATGAGCAAACCGGTGGAGAAGATGGGCATGAATGGATCACCCACCGTGGAGCTGTATTTTGAAGATGTTAAGGTTCCCAAAGAAAACGTGCTGGGTGAAATCAATAACGGATTTGCAGTGGCTATGGGACTATTGGCCGGCGGCCGTATCACCATCGGGGCCCAGGGCTTGGGTATTGGTGAAGGAGCCTTGGAATTTACCGTCAACTATATCAAGGAAAGGCAGCAGTTTGGTAGACCCCTGGCTGCCAATCAGGGTGTACAGTTTATGGTGGCCGATATGGCAACGGCTTTGGATGCTGCCCAATTGCTGATCTACCGGGCTGCCTGGCTGAAGGATAATGGACTGCCTCATAATGCTCAGGCTTCCATGGGTAAGAAGTTTGCCACTGATACCGCCATGGAAGTATGTACCAATTGCGTACAGCTCATGGGTGGATACGGCTACTGCAAAGAGTTTCCCATTGAGCGCATGATGAGAGATGTTAAGATAACCCAGATCTATGAGGGTTCCAACCAGATTCAGAGAATGATCATTGGTCGTGAAGTAATCGGCAAATGGTAGAAAAAAAGGGATTTCCGGGGAACCCACAAGGGTTCTCCCGGATTAACCCCCATAACACACATATCTTTATTTTAGCGGTGCTGATAAAACTATGCAACTACAGGTGAGCTAGCTGACTAAATGGAGGAGGAGGTTCGAGAATGGGAAAACCACAAAAAATCAGTTTGAAAGAAGCTGCCAATTTGATTCAAGATGGTGACTTTTTAGCGTTTAGCGGATTTACCATCTGGCGTCGGCCCATGGCCCTGATTTACGAAATGGTCAGGCAGGGTAAAAAAGATTTGCATCTATTCGAGGTTAATGGAGGCACTCACACTGAAGTTCTGGCTGGTGCCGGAGCCATCAAGATGTGGGAGTCCTGCTGGGTTGGACATGAACTTTATGGCAAATTGGGTGAAGGTGTAGCTCGGGGTCAGGTAGAAGGAACTATACTGGTAGAAGACTATAGTCACGGCCAAATGGTAGCCCGTTTGCTGGCCGGAGCTTATGGTCTACCCTTTTTCCCCACTGCTCTGTCGATGGGAACCGACATACTCAATCCCAAATTTGACATGCTGGGCAAGGCAGGTCTAAGGGATGGCTCCAATCCCAAGATACCATTAAAGAAGTATGATACCATCAAAGACCCCATGTATGATATGGGCGAAATACTCTTAATGCCGGCAGCCAATCCTGACTGGGCTTTGGTTTATGCCTCCCAGGTAGGTGACGAAGGGACGGTAAGGGTGTTCTCCCAGACTTATGTGGATCCCGAAGTCATCAAGGCCGCTGACAAAGTCATCGTGCTGGCGGAAGAAATAGTACCGGATAGCTACCTCAGGCAGGAACCGGAAAAGAACATCGCCACCGGCTATGCCATTGATTACGTGGTAGAAATCCCGTGGGGAGCACATCCCACTGGCTCCCAATTCTTCTATGATGTTGATGCTGATTTTATCCGGCAGTTCTATGCCGCCTCCAAGAGTAAGGAAGGTTTTGATAAATGGGCCCAGGAGTGGATATTCGGAGTATCTTCCCATGAAGAATACCTGGAAAAACTGGGCGTTAACCGACTGAACAAGCTGAAAGCCAATTCGGTGGTAGGCTATTCCACTACTGTGAGAAGGGGGACGAGATAATGACTGCTCAAAAAGAATACGCCAAAGATTACAAAGGAATTGACCTGCTGGCTGTTGCTGCAGCCCGGGAGGTAAATGACGGTGATATTGTTTTCGCAGGTACTGGTCTTCCCATGCTGGCCATAATGCTGGCCCAGTTAAGTGGTGCTCCCAATGCCGTATGTATTTACGAAGCAGGCAGCATTGATGGAAGACCCATTGACCTGCCTACTTCAGTGGGAGATTCCCGCTGTGCCTACCAGGCCAGTCTGGCTGCAGGTTTGACCGAGACCTTCTATGGACAGTTGCACTGTGGCTATGTGGATTTGGCTTTCCTGGGTGGTGCTGAGATTGACAAATACGGCAATGTTAACACTACCGTAGTTGGAGATTATGCTGCACCGCAAAAAAGGTTTACTGGCAGCGGCGGAAATCCAGATATAAATTCACTGGCCAAAAGGACCGTTTTTATAATGGTTCAGGAGAAACGGCGTTTCAAAGAAAACGTCGATTATATAACATCACCGGGCTGGCGTTTGCCCAAATGGCCTTCTGGTGAAATAGTACCCAAAAAGGAGATATATGGAAAATATTACAAGGGAGGCCCTTCAGCGGTAATAACCAACATGGGCGTTTTCCGCTTTGATGAAAATGGAGAGATGTATCTGGATACGGTTCATCCGGGCTTCACTCCGGAACAGGTCAAGGAAAACTGTTCCTTTGATCTTAATATATCCCGGTG
>JAAYNQ010000006.1 GCA_012520725.1 Syntrophomonadaceae bacterium
ATTATACCTTGCAGACAGCATTATTCAAAACCAAATTCATCCAATTCGGAGTTTTTATTGAATTTTTTGTCGATTATTTAGGGATTTTCTCCTCTTCTCTCACTAAGGAGTTCATTTATCTGGTAATAAACAGCACTTATTAGTTTCTTATATTTAAATTCCTCATTTTCCGGTATAGGGTGTTTCTGGAGATATTCAGCTCCTTGGCAGCCCGGCTCACATTCCCCCCATGCATATTGAGTGCCGTCATTATACGCTCTTTTTCCTGCTCCAAGGCATATAGTTTTCGTTCATTGCGAGAACCCAGCAGGGGAGCACCGCTCATTGCATCCACATGGTTCTCTCTAGCAATAGATGTATATCCAACTGCAGCCCGGGCGATTTCAATCGGCAGATGCTCAACGCTAAGGTGTCCGTTTTCTGCTAGTAATAGTATTCTTTCTACAACATTTTGCAACTCCCTTACGTTACCGGGCCAATCATAATGTTCCAAACATTTAATAAGTGATGGATCTATCTGCTTGACGTTCTTGTCTAACTTGGGAGCCATTTCATTTAAAAAGTGATGGAAAAGAAGTTTAATATCCTTTCGTCTTTCCCTTAGGGGAGGTATGAAGATATTAATTACGTTCAGGCGATAGTAAAGGTCAGCCCTGAATCTTCCCTGTTCAACCAAGGCCAACAGGTCTTGATTGGTAGCTGCGATTATTCTAACATCAACTTTAATCAGGGTATTGCTACCTACTCTGAGAATCGCTTTTTCCTGTATGGCACGCAGCAGTGTAGCTTGCTGTTCCAGCGGCATATCCCCAATTTCATCCAATAATAGGGTCCCGCCGTTGGCAAATTCAAATTTACCCGGTCTTCCTCCCCGCCTGGCTCCGGTAAATGCACCTTCGGCATAACCAAATAATTCACTGCTTATTAGTTCTCGAGGCAAAGCAGCGCAATTTAATGCCACAAAAGGTCCGTTTCTTCGCCGGCTGTAATTATGGATGGCCTGGGCAAATACTTCCTTGCCGGTACCGCTCTCGGCCTGCAACAAGACATTGGCATCGTTGGATCCGGCCATCATACCGAGTTTAACCGAATTTAGCAGTTTTTCATCTTCGCCGATTATGGAGTCAAAGGTAAAACTGGCTTGGGCGCCGGTCAAGGTATTTACCATCTGATGTACCTGTTTCATGGGTTTGAGTATTATAGTAACCCCTACTACTTGGTTGGACTCATCAAATATGGGCTTGCCAGTAGCTGTACCATGAATTTGTCCATATTTGCCGTCAATCAGTATTTCTTTGTCATAAAAAGCCTGGCCGGTTTCCAGAAGCTTCAGGGTATAAGGAGCCTTCCCGCTAAAGAGATCAACCACATGAATGCCTAACAACCCCTGGCCTGAAAATCCGGTAATATTAAGTGCTGCCGGGTTGAACTGGCTGACCCTTCCCTCTTGGTTTAGCACGATTACTCCATCTGACATGGTATCAAAAACATTGCTCAGCTCGTTATGCATATTCCTTAAGGCCTGTTGCTCTATCCTCAGTTCCTTTTCCTGGTATAAATGGCAGTTTTCAATCTTGTTCAGACCATTATATATAGCCAATGCCATATGATAACAGGAATTGTAACCACAGGCCGCGCAATTCCTAAAGTCCTTTTCTTCCAGTTTGTGCATCTGTATATAGATTTGGTATAATTCTTTTTCGCTAGGTATTTTCAGCTGGTTTTGATCTGAGCGGTCATGATAATTATGATAGCTAAAATCAAGTTCATGCCCAATACGATTTAAGAATTCCTTTAATATCTTATTGTCCGCTTCATTACTGGTCTCAATTTCTGCCCGCCGGGATACCGAATACTCAACTTTCGATAATGATTTATTTACACATCCGGGGCCCATATTGCACCCATTATCGCAACTCAATATATCCACAATCATCGGCAAATCCGGATCGTTATTTCCAATAGACTCTTCCAATTCTGTCAAGTAACCTTCATACACCGCCCATCCATTGACCTTGGCAATACTACTGGGAGGCGTTTCCGGATAGTGGTATAAATAGGCTTCCTTTAACCCTCCGGGGGTGGAAAACTTAGTAGCTATCCCGGCAGGAATCACATTATCGAATGGACTATCCGGCAGGGACGCTAAATCGATATTTTTTTCCTGTAAAATGTGCAGCATTGATTGGTAAGTTACATTATATTTAATCAATCCGCTGTCCTGAAACTCCCGCCGTTTGGCTAAACAGGGTGATATAAAGGCCAAGTCAGCTTCGGGATGCAAGGATTTCACATATACGGCCAAGTTATGAACCGGGCTCCCTACTGGTGCCAGGTATTCCAAAAGAGCAGGGTGATGCAATTCAATATATTTTACAATGGCCGGGCACGGTTGTGCTATTACCGGGGTTTTGGCCTGCTGTTGGCTGATGGTCTCATAATAGGATTTTATGGTGATCTCTGCACCCAAAGACACATCATAGACCTGTTTAACGCCCAGGGTTTTTAAAGCGGTGATTAATTTGGGCAAATCAAAATTGCCTTGAGCGGAGGGTGCGATCAGGGCAATGATATTCTTATTAGGCAAATCGGACACAAAGCAAGGAGCATCGTCAATAGCAAAGCGCGCGCTTTTCTCAACCACGCCTCCATGGCTTTTAATGCAAGCCTCAATACACCTTCCGCAGCCAATACATAGATTATTATTGAATTTTACTACCTCTTGGCTGCCATCGCTGCAAATCTTCACCGGGCAAACAGCTATGCATTGATGACAATTGCTGCAATTTTCAGCCTTAATACCAATAACTTCGACTATATTACGCATATATTATTCAATTCCCGTATAATATATTTATACTAAAATAATAACATATTATAGCGAATATTATCATATTGTATTGATATATGAAAAGCGTAAATATTTCTTGGAGTGGAATTTTAACCCCCATGATCTGGGAACAGCAGCAGGTATGAAAATTCAGAGTTAGAGAACCGGCGGACTGCTTCTATTATTTGCCGCTTAGATGAGTATATATGCATAAACAGCTTTAAAAAAACTTATCGAAGGTAATAGCCCTGGCCTTCCTTAAAGATGATTTCCTGCTCTTCCAAATGCCACAAATGTACTAATATCATAACCTGCTCATAAATATAATAGATGGCCTGAGGCTTAGGTATTTTTTGGTATACCGGGCATTTTGCCGCCATCTCTTCCAGGGTGTGATGGCCACTTTTTATTAAGTCTAGTATTCTCTGCTCCCGATAATAAATAATATCCCGGAACTTTTGCAAGCGGGGAATGACCTTTTCCTTGACTATGCCTTCTCCGTGACCGGTGATTATATAATCAGGTTTTAATGCTATTAATCGATCCAAGGAATCAAGGAAGTCCTGGACTTTACAGTTCAGATTGCCGTACCAGGGACCAAAAACAGATAGATCAATATCTCCGGTATAAACAAAACCCTGATCAGGAAAAAGAAATCCACAATGGCCGGCGGAATGACCGGGAAGATGAAGCATCTCCAAGCGGGTAGAACCCAGATCCAAGCCTTGCTTATCCTCAATCCTGGCATGAATTTCGGTAGTTAAATACTGGGTTGCTTTGAGAAAAAAAGAATTTAGTTGGGGGTTTTTCCCCAGGGGTTCTATTCCAAAGAAATGCAGGTAACTGCCGGTAGATTGAGCAATAGCGTGATCCGCCTGATGCATATATATCGTACTATTGGGAAAACAATGATTATAGAAATAGTGATCGTGATGACCGTGGGTGTGCAATATAATGTCCACTGGTCGTTGCTTCAAATAAGCTAAATCCTCTTCCCCGCAACTGCTGTCTATTATACATCTGACATCGTCTTCGATTAAAAGACAATTACAATGGGGATGTTGATACCCAGGGTAATCCAGGAATTTTATATACTGGTTTATTTTGATCATTGCCGCTTTTCCTCCATAAACAGGGAGGGTTTTCTTCTCCTACTCCCCTTGCTTCATCTGTGCTGTTTAATGTACATAATCGCTATATAATTATAATCAGTTGAAATGTTCCCCTGTCAAGTTCGGCGGGGATTGAAGTAGTATCATACTACTGTTCCACCCGGACATTCCCTGCCCAAACTGCTTTGAACCCTGTTTTCAAAAGCCCTCTGGCCCAGGAATTATAAATAGAAGTAGTAAGACTTAAGCATATCGGTATTATTCTGTTTCCGGGCGGATTTAAACAAATGCCTTTTCAAGCTGCTGATACTCACCTTTCCTTCAATATAGCCCTGCAAGAGTTTTTGATAACGTTTCTTCTCTCCCAATGAGCAATCAAGCTTCAGTTTGCTCCAAATCAGCTGAGCCGCAATCACCTGTTGTTCCCGGTCTTCAGGCAACTCTCGAACCATATCTATCTTATCATAAAAACTCAAAGCTTCGATTCCTTTATTTTGCTTGAAGATCTCCTTAATCTCCTTATATTTGCCGGCTGATTGGCTGAGAATCAGGTATTGATACCTGGTCCACTCCCTTTTTAGACGGTCAATAGGCAGGTTTGGGTCGAGGATATTTATGCATTTAATGACGGAAAGATTTTTATCTTTAACTTCCAACATAATATCGATATTTTTATCCGGCAGACTATAATAAAAGTCTAAAAATTCACGGGCTTTTATGCTATTGGAATGAGCACCATGACTCCCCCCGGATCGGCCTTGGGAATAATGAATCTTAGGTTTGCCATCGCTTTTACCCCAGGTCCGGCAGCATAAGTGAATCCATTCATAGACATCCATGCTGCCCGGCGACGGGTTGAGTTGATGGTGCAGATGGTCAAATACCACCGGGATTCCCAGGTCCCGGGATATAATCAATACTTCTTCCAGGTTATAGTTACTGTCATCATTTTCTAGGGCCAGTCGTCGTTTAATCTTTTCCGGCAAACGCAGGTAGTTCTCTTTAAAGGAGCGAATGGCCCTTTTTTTGTCCCCATATATGCCTCCCAGGTGCAAGATTATTTTACTCTCCGGTCCTGCTGCCAAAGCATCCAGGAATTCAGCATGGTATTTCAAGTCGGCTACTGCATTATGAACTACTTGGGGATGAGGGGAATTGAGAATGGTATACTGGCCTGGGTGCATGGAGACCCTCAAGTTCCCCTCTTTTATCTTATCTCCTATACCGGCCAAAGCTTCTCCGAACTCTTCCTGCCAGGGAAAATTCACCTGCTGATGAGAAGCAAAAGGAATGATATCGGAACTTATTCTAAAAAGATGGATCTTTTCTTGCCTGTTATAATCTATCATGCTTTTCAGGGCTGACAGATTGGCCGAGGATATTCGCCGTATATTTTCAAAACTGGCGTATTTTATACGGCAGCTGCTCAAGGAAGCATTAACTTGGCCAATTAGCAGGCAGGCATAACCAATAGACAAAATCTCACCCCGTTTCTATAAGTGTTCTCTTTATGTTTCCCCTTTAACCTGGCTAAAAACCTGCTTGTATAACGGAACGGTCTTTAACAGGTGGCCACTTGATTTGCCGGATTAACCTGGCAATGGGCCTCAAGTTATGTAAATCCATCATCACATAAATATGCCAATTTTAATAATATGTACTAATAATCTATAGAAAGGGGTAATTATTCTGGCCATCCAAACTATTTTCCCGCTCCGGGATGCTTATGTTTCTCAGTTCTATCCCAATCAGAACTTTGGTAATAGTGCTTTTTTGTATATAAGCCAGTATCAGCAAGTGGGCGATGATTACCGGTCCCTGCTCCAATTCTCTCTAGCTTCTATTCCACCCCGCAGACGGATAGTATCTGCTCGTCTACAGTTACGAGTATATCGCAATGAAATACCATCCGGTTCCAGAATACAAGCGAGTCTGCGCCGTAATCTTAGATCATGGCGGGAATCAACGGTTACCTGGAATAACCAGCCTGCTTCTAATCAGCTTTTCAGGTTTTCGATATCTTCCGCCCAACGCCCAGGTTCCATTATCAACCTGAACTTAACATCACTGGTTAGACGCTGGTATCGAAGACAGATTCCCAATTTTGGTATCGCCATTCGGGGCAATGAAGCCCGTAACTCTCTGGTTGGTTTTTATAGCAGCGAATCCAGCCGAGCTCCAAGACTCATAATCAACCATGTTAGGATTTAATTGCCAGGAATCATCAGCATAAATCATAGAAATAAGACCAAAATATGAAGTAGATATGGATAAAAAGGAGCGATTTTATGAAACGTAAAGCTGATGATCGTAGAGTAAAACGCAAAGCTGATGATCGCAGGGATAATGTAGAAAAAATCCAGTTTAATATCGACAATACCATTCAAAACATGGAAATGGCAGAAGAAATGATAGCCATTACAGATGATGAGAAAACAAAAAAGAATCTACTAGCCAAGAATAAACGTAGACAAGATGCTTTGGAGGGCTTTAGACAGGAAATTCAAGACGAAGCCAAGGATCGCGAACGAGGTTATGAATAGCTTTACCATAACTGCTTGCAAAAATGGTCATCGCTGGGC
>JAAYNQ010000115.1 GCA_012520725.1 Syntrophomonadaceae bacterium
AATAGTTCTGCTTTAAACTGGGATAAACCTCACCCTGGGAAAACTTAAAATCCGACAACAGCTTGAGTACCTGGCCTGCTTTGAATTCCAGCAAATTGATGGTTTTATTGGCATAAGAATGCTCGAAGAGATAATCGACCCCGCTTATACTGCCCACATAGGTATAAGCCCAAGAGCCAGATTCCGGTAGTTTGCGGGAGGAGATCAAGCTGCACTCCATACTTTTTGCGTCTATCTGGTATAGTTGGGTATACTCACCCTCTTGCCTGCAGGCATAGAAGTAGGGCAGAGGGCTGTCGGTGCCGCTCAAATGCTGCAGGCCGCCGATATCAGTTTTGGCTACTGCTACCCCGGCCAGGGTAAGGTAGAGGTGATCTTCTTGATCCAGGTATTTGTATACCGGAGGCAAAATCCCCCAGGCTGCCTGCAATAGATTTTCAACGCTAAAGACCCCTTTATCAATCAGGTATTGGGCCATGCTATAGCTCCAGTTGTCGTTTTTGGTATAGGTTAAGGATAAGGCTCGGGTGGACAATCCCACTGCTGCTCCGCGGGAGAAAAAGCGGTTTTCCTCATCCCAGAGTTTTACTTCCTCGGCCGTAGCTATTCCATTGCTCTGCCAGTCATCATTACCAGCTATCGCCCGGCTCAAAAAAATAGCATATTGCTCCAGGGTGGTATTTTTCTGGGCCCCGTACTGATTTGAACTTATACCTTTGGTCAGACCGCTTTGATACAACCAGCCCACATATTTACCGGCCCATGCCGGTACATCATGAAAGGGATGCTTCCAGTTTCCGGCCAGCACTCTCTCTTCTGCTCCCAGAAACCGAACCAGCATTACTGCAGCTTCGGCTCGAGTCATATTGCGTTCCAGTTCGAAACCTTTATCAGTCCCCTGGAAAAGTCCCAGGTGTTTCAACATTCCCGCTTGCTCATAGGCATCATTGTTGATGCCAGCGGTATGTACCCCGGTTAAGCAGTGAGCATTGGTGTTGGGCAGTATTACGGCCTGAGCTGGGGCAGTCAACAGCAGGATAATAATGAGAGTCAGGCTGAGTAAGTTTTTCATTGTATTTCCTCCCTTAATAGCCAGTTCCGGTACCAGTGCCTCTCTGATACTTACCGGTGAAGGCGCAGCTTTATTTATTCCCATAATAAACCTAAGCTATGGAATGTCAAGCCATATATTGCTGGTGGACAACAAGTCCAAGGGCTGGGGAGATTGCTTCTTAGCCCCTGGACTAAGACCATGCTGGCCATAGGTCTAAGTCAAAGAGTACTAGTACAAATTAAGACTATATGGGGGGAAAAAAGCCTTCGTAGTTTAAGGTAGAAGAGGGTCGAAATTACCGAAATAATAATGAAATAAAAAATGACTGACAATACGGAAATTCTGGTAATATGATTATAGTCAAAGTTTTTCATTGGGGGTAGATACATGAATTTCTTTTACAGTATTCTCAACCATATGAAAAATAACTCCGAATTTGATAAAAAGTTGGTAATAGTGATTTCTTGCCTATTATGTTTGCTGGTCGGCTTATACATATATATTTATCTTAAACAGGATAT
>JAAYNQ010000116.1 GCA_012520725.1 Syntrophomonadaceae bacterium
ACATGGCACCAGTGGCAGGTAGAATAACCTATGCTTAAAAAGATAGGCTTATCTTCAGACTTGGCCTTTTCAAAAGCTTCATCACCCCAGGGATACCAGTCAACGGGATTGTGAGCATGTTGGAGTAGATAGGGGGATTTTTCATGGATTAGCCTATTGTTTACAGCATTTTTCTTAGTCATTATCTCACCTTCCTTCTTAAATTATTTCACTTTATTATTGCCCAAAAAATTATGGATACACCTTTCATTGGCAGTATCCGTAATTATACTTATTTGCTATTTCCTTTTTATTCTGCTCCGATAACCTGGTATAATCAAGGATTGCATTATCAATGCGAAGCATAGAAGTGGCAAAGGAAGAAAGTATCACTAGTAATAAACCACCATAATCAGGAAAACAAATGCTTATGAAAATACTTTGCGGGGCCGGAACATACTGCCCTGGAGATTGACCAGTATAAGTGCGAGCTCCGACCGCCCTAACAGTAGTTTAGACATAGGTAATAACGATTTTCACACTGCTTTTGTTCCTGGATGATACTTTCGGTGGGAGTTCCTTTTTAGGGACTGCCTTGTTTTCAAGCACTGGAGGTCCATCCTCAAAATAGATGATTTCCAAGCCAGGTGTTCCATCATTCAACCCCACCCCATAAATGGTATAAGCCTTGCCTGCACTAAATACCAAATTATTTTCGGCCAGGATTATATCCAGGTCATCTGAGGGCCTTAGCTGAACATTATGCTCCCCCGGAGCTATAACAGAATAGTCGGTAACTTGTTTATACCCTACACTGCTGAACACACTATTATCATTCAGAACTAAATTCAGGGTGGGAGCATCTGGAGAGAGATGGACAAACCTAATCTCCACCTCCCGGGGATTGATATCGTTTACTGGCTGTAAGATGGGCAAGACTTCAGCTTCAGACACCATTCCTATTATGGCCAAAGTAATTACTGAGCTGGGGGGAAGTTCTACTTCTGTGTCCAGGATGGGATTGGTTTTAGAACCGGCAGCAAATACCTGAATCCTATTATTGCCTGGTCCTATGGGTAAGAACCGGCTCATTCCTTTATAGGCCAAATTCTCCTCCAGCAATTCTTCATTGATATAGACATCAACTTCACCGGCTCCCGGCAATGCATGAAGGACTTCAAGAAATGAATTTATTGTGGGCATATGAACACATCCTATAAACGCTTTTCTTATAAGGTATTCAAAACAGGTCTAAAGGTGCTCATAAAGCTTCCACATATCATCGTTTTTTATCCTATAATCAATAAGCTGTTTTGCCTGCACTAGATCACTTATGCTTCATTCCGCTTCTATGTCTTGACAATAATTGGAATAACAGATTGCTTCGTTTGCCTCTGCAGGGTGTTTCTACCATGCTCTGAATAACTGCCCCTCATACATTTAAACCAGATAATTGGAGAGCAGTAGAATCGAAATAACATTTTACTCCAATTCATTATACTTCACTTCATATACATCGAATCTATACCAGGTGAACTCACCTTGATCCAGCATCCAGCTTGCCTCGAGTTTGCTAGGAATTTTAATGCCGTTTACATACCTGTATTCTTTTATTTTTGCCACCCATTCGGTTGGCTCCGGGTCACTAATATCCCTATATCGATAGGCTACAAATCTGCTAAGTTCCCCTTCATCATTAAAATAAAAGATAGCGGAACCAGTGGTCTCTCCTATCGACATGGTTGCTTTGGCCTTATAATCATCGATAGGCTCCCACTTAATATTCTCACTTAGCGCTGCAGTGGGAAACCAAATCATTTCACCAAGATAGCGTTGCAAAGTAGCTTCATTTAGTTTCGGGTTGTCGGCAAGATTAACAACCGGTACTATGCCGGCTAGCTTTATTTGCATGCCCCCTTTTCCATCCCTAAAGATATCGCGGCCCACCACCGGCAAACCCATTACCGGTGTCCGAACCCGCCAAACAAAAGCCGGCTTATCTATAGTAAAGTACTGTTCAGCATCAGCTTTCATCCACCCTTTTTGTTCTGGTTTTAGTCTCATGGATCCCTTCTGTCTTAAATATACGGTGTGAATTTTTTCCTTTCCTATAACACCAGAATTCCTAAGCCATCTCTGTACTGGATCCGGCATCTCTTGAATCATATCCTCAGTTATGACCTGGGCTTCCCTATTGTTTACAGCTAGAATCCTTTTGATCTCTTCATCAACCTGATTATCAAAGTTCCACAGGGCAAAACCAATGACAACTGCTGCCAGTATAATTATATTGGGTATGATGCCGAACTTGGCATCCTGCCAGAAAACAACAATTAGGAATAGGGAGAGAATTATTGCAAATATACCAGGAATCCACCACCAATCTTTATTGCTCAGATATAAAATACCTACACTAAAAAAAAGAATAGCAGACAACAGCCATAGGAGACCCAAAGGTTTGGAAATGTCCTGGCTTAGTTCAGTGATTCGGAGCAGGCCAAAAGATTTGGCAAACCCCATAAGGTGAATAAGGCCATGAATAATTATTATGCTTATAAATACTGCTTTCCCCATATTTATCTCCCTTTTTCCATCCGCTAATTGAAATTAAAGCCGCGATTTTCTGCGGCTTAATTTGAATCAAACCCAGTTCAGGGCAGTAAAAAAAGCTCAATAACCCTTTAACAATAATAGTATATCCAAAATATGGCTATATGGCTACATCTAACACTATAATTTAATGGTAAGTTACGGGCCTGGCTTATTACAAAGCCCATTAAGACTCGCTTAAGGCTTGTCAAACTTGACTTGGTAGGAATAATTAACCATAATAATGTTACATCTTAGCGATTACCAGGAGGTTTCAAGTGATTAAGTTTCGTTATTTGGCAGCTTTGCTCATACTAGGGCTACTTTGCTCTCTGGGTTTAGCTTGCAGTCAAGAGGCCAAAACATCTGCACCGGTTCATACCGGAAATAAACCCATAGTAGCTGTTTCTGTGGTCCCGGAACAGGGCTTCATTGAAGCAATAGCTAAGGATCTGGTGGAGGTGGTAGTAATGATCCCCCCCGGTTATAACCCGGAGAATTATGCTCCTACCCCTCAGGAAATGGCCCAATTAAGTAAGGCCAGCTTGTACTTCGCCATTGGAGTGCCTACGGAAAAGGCTAATATACTACCATATCTGAAAGATTTAAACCCAGGTATTAAAGTAGTGGATTTAGCGGAAGAAGTAGCCGCAGTTTATCCCGATCTTTATTTCGCCCCGGGAGAAAGGGATCCCCATATTTGGCTTTCGCCCTCAAGAGCCCAGGTTATAGTGGATACCATGGCTGATGAACTGGCTCTACTGGACCCAAACAATGCAGACTACTACCGAAGCAACGCAGAAAGCTATGGGGAGCAGCTATTATTGCTGGACCGCAGTATTAAAGCTACTCTGGCCAACTTAAAACAGAGAACCTTTATCGTTTATCATCCCGCCCTGGGCTACTTTGCTGAGGACTATAACCTTAATATGTTGGCAATAGAAGAAGAAGGCAAAGAGGCTACTGCCAAACATATTCAGGAAATAATCAATCAGGCTAAAAAAGAGAATATTAAAGCAATCTTCTATCAATCCTCAGTGAGCAGCAAACAAGCCGAGGTCATAGCTGACAACATCGGGGGATATACGGAACCAATAGATCCTCTGGCTGCAGATTACATCGATAATATGCAGAAAATGGCCCATACTATAGCCCGGGAACTGCAGTAGCAGGGATAGGAGAGCCATGAACACAGTAGTGCAATTGGAAAACGTAGATGTCTATTATGGAAATATGCAAGCCCTGTGCAATATCACCCTGAATATTGAAGCACGGGATTTCCTGGGTATAATTGGCCCCAATGGAGGCGGTAAAAGCACTCTGCTCAAATTGATCGCCGGTCTGGTTACGCCAAGTTCAGGGAAGGTCTGGGTTCTTGGCCGCCCTCCTGGTCACGCTCCGGGAAAAATCGGCTATGTTCCCCAGCGATTTAATTTAAATCGCGAATTTCCCTTTAGTGTGCTGGAAACCATCTTAACTGGCCGGCTAACTAAAAACAATTTATTTCTACACCGCTATACGGCCCAGGATGAGCTGGCAGTTAATGAGATCATGCGCCGACTGGATATTTATGATTTAAAAGACCGGCAGATCATTCAGCTTTCCGGTGGCCAGATGCAAAGGGTCCTTATTGCCAGAGCCCTGGTTATGGAACCGGAGATTTTATTACTGGATGAACCCACCGCTTGCCTGGATGCAAATTCTAAATCCCATATATATTCCATACTCAAGGATCTTAATCAAGATATGACCATCATTATGGTAAGTCACGACATGGGGGTAATATCTTCTCACGTTAAAAGCCTGGCCTGCCTAAATATGACCATGTTTTATCATGGTTTACCTGAATTAAATGATACTTTGTTGGGACAGGTATATGGATGTCCGGTAGAGTTAATCGCTCACGGAGTTCCCCATCGGGTATTGCCCCATCACCAGGAGGAAGTTCATGTTTGAAGCTCTATTAAGCTATAATTTCCTTCAAAACGCTTTTTTCAGTGCCATTTTGGCCAGTATAGCCTGCGGTATCATCGGTACCATCATTGTGGAGAAAAAGCTGATAATGATGAGCGGGGGTATAGCTCATACCGCCTTTGGAGGAATAGGCCTGGGCTATTACCTTGGAATAGAACCTTTAATTGGTGCCATGGGTTTTGCCATCTTTTCAGCTCTGGGAATTAGCCAGTTGCAAAATCGTACCCGTATCAGCCCGGAAGTGGTCTTGGGTATGTTCTGGGCCCTGGGCATGGCCCTGGGTATCCTGTTTATTGCTGTTACTCCAGGTTATCCTCCTGATATAACCTCCTACCTGTTTGGAGATATTCTAACCGTAAGCCGTGTGGATTTGCTGATAACTCTTATTATGGATTTAATAATAGTAGCAGCTATCGGATGTTTTTTTAATGCCTTTAAGACTTATCTATTTGATGAAGAATTTGCTCAGGTAATCGGTCTGCCGGTCAGCCGATTGGAAAACCTGACCTATGTGCTTATTGCCCTGACCGTAGTAGTTTTGATCAGAGTGGTGGGTATAATGCTAATTATAGCACTTCTAACCGCCCCTCCTTCCATAGCCAGGCAATACACCAACAGTTTTCTGAATACCATTTTGCTGTCCATACTCCTGGGCATCATATTCTGTTCCGCCGGTCTATGGGTATCTTATCTTCTGGATATACCCTCGGGAGCGGCTATTATCATAATTGCGGTCAGCAGCTATTTCTTAATCTCGATGTTCAAAAAACCTGCTCCCTAAAAGCGGGTTAATCTTACTCTCTATTGTGTACCGGCATCAAAAAGTAACTCCTATAAGCTTTGATGAAATCCATTAAATCATCACTTAGCAACCGTAAGTATTCAATGCTATGAGGTCAGCAATTTACAACTACTTATTACCTCAAATTGCCAGCCCAGGGGCATTAATTATTGACTTAATAAGTTTTTCTTGATAATATATTCATTGCGTCGGGATGTAGCGCAGTTTGGTAAGTTTGCCCCTTATGATAGTAATATCATAATGTGTACCCCGTGAATTGCTGGAAGCCTAAAGATTGGCAAAGATCAATGGTAATCAGCAGCCAAGCCGTATAGGAATATGCGGAAGGTTCAGAGACTAGGTCATGGAGTCCCAACCGCTGAATAAGTGAGTGGATGGTAAAGACCCACGAGCGCGGGGCATCCAATCGGTATTTGGATGAAGATATAGTCCGATACTCCGAGGAAACCCGGAGATTTGGGGATAAAGAGCCCCAATAGAACAATTGAGCGCGTCTGGTTCGGGACCAGAAGGCCGCAGGTTCAAATCCTGTCATCCCGACCATTTCCAAATATTAAGGCTTGGAAAGCATTTATTATACCGGGGGCTTTTTGGGGCCTAATTATGTATTTTGCAACCATCTTATATTTTCGAGTAATTACTCGAAAGGTAAGGTGGTTTTCTATTGGGCAACCTTCCGATCGCAACTAACCCTCCTTCTAACTCTAGAACATGCACTTCCTGTCCCGGCAATTTTTTAATCTTTTATCAGCTAATTGTAAATACTATCTTTGTTACTTATAAGCAGGGGGTCTTGAAAAAATGCAAACAAAAGACGGACTTTCAGCTCTGCAACTTAGCATGTTGGCTCTGGGAACAGTTATAGGCGGTTCCTTCTTTTTAGGTTCGGCAATAGCCATTAGGAGTGCCGGTCCAGCCATCTTTTTAGCCTTTGTCCTGGGGGGCTTGTTGGTTTATATCGTTCTTTCATCCCTTTCGGAAATGACGGTAGCTGATCCCCAGCCGGGATCGTTTCGGACTTATGCGGAACGGGCTTATGGACCCTGGCTGGGTTTTTTGGTAGGCTGGGTTTATTGGACGGGTTTGGTTTTGGCCATGTCCAGTGAGGCCATAGCTGCTTCCCTTTTTTTACGCACCTTGATTCCCCAGTTTTCCCTTCCCCTTCTGTCAGTATCCATAGTTGCCGGGGTTACAGCCATAAACCTGCTGGGAGCAAAAACCCTTAGTAATCTCGAAAGCAGTTTAGCTATAATAAAAATTGCAGCCTTGATAGCTTTTGTAATGCTGGCCTTGGCTTTGATTACCGGCCTTTTCCCTAAGCAAGCTCCCCTTGGGCTGGGAGCTTTAAAAACCGCTCCCTTATTGCCCAATGGTATATCCGGTCTAGCCGGGAGTATGTTAATAGTCTTGTTCAGTTATGCAGGATTTGAAATCATAGGTCTTGCTTCCTCAGAGACCCGAAATCCTCATAAAACTGTGCCCAGGGCTATTCTTTATACTGTATTGGTCTTGGTGGGTTTATATACTGTAGTAATAGCATCTTTGCTGCCGCTGATACCGACTAGCAGTTTAAATAGCGATATAAGTCCCCTGGTAGCAGCCTTAAAAGCCCAGGGATTAGTAATAGCAGCAGGATATATTAATGTAATTTTACTTATAGCTATCATATCTGCCATGCTGGCTGCTACTTTCGGTTTGGGTAGAATGATCCGATCTCTGGCGGACACTAATAATGCTCCCACTTTTCTCATGGATAAGGGCGACATTCCCTTGCGGGGTATTCTTTTTTCCGGACTGGCCATGCTTTTAGGGGTTAGTCTGGCTTTTGTTCTTCCTGAACAAACCTACATTTTCCTGGTTAGTTCGGGCGGGTTTTCACTTCTCTTCACCTATGTGGTTATTCTTTTGGCCCATATTCGATTTCGGAAATCTCATGGTTGTCCGCCGTACGGCCACTGCCAGCTAGGCGGCTTCCCTTATACTTCCTGGATCGCTATCATCGGACTGTTATCGGTTATCCTCACTATGCCCTTAATTCCAGGGCAAGGTTCAGGACTTTTTGCTGGCCTGGGCTTGATTTTGTTTTATTTAGCAGCTTATTTTATGATCAAAATACTGCCTGGGATAAAAAAGCATGAAAATCTTATGGTTGCCAAACCATTATTAAAAACCAAGCCAGAGCCAAAAGATGATTGATATACAAAAAAAAAGAACGATCCTGGCTACTTATATTTATCCCAGAATCCGTTCTTTTTTGTCTTATTGGCTTTACTCAGTATAGGCTATTTTTATGTTGGCCTTATACTCTATGATCTTATTATCCTGGCAGTCTGCAGTCCAGTTGTATACTTCCACTCCAGTAATATTATCCAAAGATTTTGAGGCCTCGCTCACTGCATTTTCTATAGCATGCTGCCAGCTCTTCTTGGATTCTCCTACAAATTCGGCCACTTTCACTTGCACGATTATACCTCCTTATTCTAATTTGCATTATTAGTATGTTTTTATTTCAAGCTTTTATGCTCTTAAAAGCAATAAAGGGGATGTGATAAAGAATTAAACTATGGGAAATCCTCATTTAAGTGATTTTTGTAATACCTTAACCTCATCGCCTATTTTTACCGTACTCCCGATTACCACCCGGGCCTGGCTTCGATCCGGAAGCAAGCTTAAATCACCGGCATATCCCCTTACGGTTACATATTGGCCGGGAGAATAATCCGCATTCCTAGTAATCTCCAACACCGCTTGGCCTATCTTAATCTGGGTCCCTATCGGTAGTCGTCCTATCATTAGCCCTCCCACCCTTATGTTTTCGCCAAAATCCCCGTAGAGAAAATCCACCCCCATATCATTCATTTGCTCATAAGTAGCCTGGGAAATCATGCTTATCTCTCCGCCCGGTCGGCTTGCTGCTTCCTCTTTTATACCCTGGATCGGGTCCAGGTAGGCTTCCTCTACAGCCTTTCTCTTCCTGCCCGGAGCTTCAGTAATACTAATAGCCAGCACTTCTCCCTCCAAAATCACCACTCCTCTTTTCTAATTATTTTGTTTATAAAAAGCAAAAAAAATGTATCCTAATCATAACTACGTATCTTGGCTAATAAGCGCAGCATATATAGTTGGGGTGGACAGATGGGGGCCGGTGACGGCAGGCTGGCAGCAAGAGGCTTGGATACAGGCGGTTTGGGATTGTCTAAAAATTTTGTTATAATTAGGCTAAACACATCAACACTTAGCACAATATGGATAAAGGAGGATGAACCTATGTCAACCCCTATACTCTTTGTCAGAGAACGCAATCAAGTAGGTCAGGGTGATAAGAAACCACGATTCACGGTGGTTGGTACGGTAGGTACAGATCTTACTATTAACGTTAATCATATTCGCAAATCAGAGCTGGAGCAAATCGCCAGCAAAATCGACGGAGAAATTGTTTACCTAACCCGGGAAAAGGATAGTGAAGAGCGGGATTAAAGCAGTATTGAAGAAAGAAGAGGTAGTTTTTTAATGCCCCTGATTCGTGAAAGAGACAGCAAAAGGCTGCATATAAAAAGCAAGCTGATGGGAGAGTCCCTGGTGGGAAAAGCTTTTTTGAAATCTCTGGAGTATGGACCACAGTTTAGGGCCTTACCCGAGGTTAATATCCTTAAAATCGGAGGCCAGAGTATTACCGATATGGGCGCCCGGGCGGTACTCCCCATTATCAAGGAAATAGTACAAAACAGCAAAGAGCATAAGATGGTAATATCCACCGGCGGCGGCACCCGCTCCCGCCATGTTTATGCCATAGCCATGGAACTGGGAATGCCGACCGGCATTATCGCTACCCTGGGCCAGAGTGTTTCCGAACAAAATGCCCTGATGATTTCTACCCTGTTAAATCCCTATGGGGGGATAAAAATTGGACATGACGATATCCCGAAATTGGCCGCCTATTTGAATCAAGGTTGTATTCCGGTAATACACGGCATGCCCCCCTACGGCTTCTGGGAACATCCACCGGAAGAAGGAAGACTACCCCCTAACCGGACTGATGTAGGTGCTTTTCTTTTATCAGAGGTTACGGGAGCTAAACAATGCATATTTATTAAAGATGTTAAGGGGCTTTACACCGACAACCCCAAGACTAATCCTAAGGCCGAGTTTATCCCCCGTATAGGGGCTAAAGAGTTGATGGAAAGAGACCTGCCGGACCTAGCACTTGAACGCATGGTATTGGTTTCAATGCTAAATTCAGAAAATTCCAGGGAAATACAGATAATTAACGGCATGGTAGAAGGCAATATTACCCGGGCTTTAAATGGAGAACATGTGGGTACCATTATTTATAAAGATAATTAATCAGCTACTAAAGGTCAGTATGAATATTCATTAAGAAAGTTGGGTCAATGATGACCCAACTTTTCATCGGCACTTTAAAGCTTATCTTGCCAAGGCAACTATACTTCCACTATCCAACCGAATTTATCTTCCAAGTTTCCATATTGGATACCGGTAATGGTATCGTATATTTTAGCTGCATATTCCCCGATTTGTCCACCATTAATGGCAATGATATTTCCATCCCAGTTTAACTCTCCGATGGGAGATATTACGGCAGCGGTACCGGTACCAAAAGCCTCTTCCAGCTTCCCCTGGGCATGAGCATCATATAATTCCTGAATGGATATCCGCCGTTCACTGGTGGGTATTCCCCAACTCTTGAGCAGTTCAATGGTTGAATCCCTGGTTATTCCAGCCAGAATACTTCCTTCCACTGCTGGAGTTATCATTTCTCCATCTATCTTGAAGAATACATTCATGGTGCCAACTTCTTCAATGTACTTTTTCTCCACCCCATCCAGCCACAGAACCTGGGTATAACCTTTTTTCTTGGCTTCTACCTGAGCTATAAGACTGGCCGCATAGTTACCCGGGGTCTTGACATAACCCATTCCGCCTTTTACCGCCCTTACGTATTGGCTTTCCACATATATCTTAACCGGGTCGATCCCCTCCGGGTAGTAGGCACCTACCGGTGACAGTATGACCATGAATTTGTAGGTCAAAGATGGTCTTACCCCCAGGTAGGGATCAGTAGCTATTATAAAGGGTCTTATGTAAAGAGAAGTTCCCTCGGCATCAGGAATCCAGTCCTGATCTTCTCTCACCACTGCTTTTATGGCTTCAACGGCAAAATCAACGTCAAGAGGAGGAATGCACAGCCGTGAATTGGAAATATTAGCCCTTTCCATATTTCTGTGCGGCCTGAACAGCAAAATCCTACCATCCTTCGTTTTATAAGCCTTTAATCCTTCAAATATGGCCTGACCATAATGCAATACCATAGTTGAAGGATCCAAAGCCAGCGGAGCATAAGGCACTATTCTGGGATCATGCCACCCCTTGCCTTCAGTATAATCCATAATAAACATATGATCGCTAAAATAGTCCCCAAATCCCAAGTTGTTTTGATCCGGTTTGGCTTTGGGGGTACCGGTTCTCTCTACTTTTATCTCCCAGGACATATTCATTTCCCCTTTCTTGACTCATATATAAAGTCTATTATTTTCGAGAACAAAGTTCAATCCATTATCTAGAATGCATACAGTATTCAAAAAACTTAGCGTAGCATTTTCGATGGTGTAAACATAGATTGGTTGGATCTTATCAACCAATGCCATTTCATAACCAAGTCCCGATCTTAAATAATCCTAATCCTTTTAACAGGTCTATCCAGACTGTGTTTTTCCGAACTGTGTTATTCAACTCACTGCGATCATAGCTATATCAAAAAACTAATATATATAATTACAATTTATTAAAATTATTTCTATTATTTTATTAATTTTTCATGCTACAACACTTAATATTATTTATCTATTCATCTACTGCCCTACATTTTATCTAATATATATAATTAATTGTTATATATTATATAAATAAAAAGGATTTTAATATTAAATATTGAATTATGTTTTACGGGAATTGTTTTGAGAGGGGAGGGTCATTGTTTTTTATAAGTCATTGTCATAAATGGGAGGTTGAAAGGTTTTGAAAAATCAACAATACTTAATGATTGGGGCTGGACTAGTATTCGGCTCCCTGGCTGCCTATATGACTAAATTAGGCAATCCTGGTAATATGGGCATCTGTGTGGCCTGTTTTTACCGGGACATTACTGGTGCTTTAGGATTGCACCGAGCCGAGGTAGTACAATACCTGCGCCCGGAAATCATGGGCTTGTGCCTAGGTGCCTTTGTAGCTGCCCTATCCTTTGGTGAGTTCCGAGCCCGGGGCGGTTCCAACCCGCTGGTCCGCTTTATACTGGGCATGTTTGTTATGATTGGTGCCCTGGTATTTCTGGGATGTCCGGTTCGAGCAGTGTTGCGGCTGGCCGGCGGAGACCTTAATGCTCTTTATGCTATTGCCGGGATTATAGTCGGTGCCCTCATAGGAATATATTTTCTCAAGCGAGGTTTCAATCTTGGTCGCACCAACTCCACATATTCCATAGCTGGATATCTTATGCCATTAATCATGGCAGGTTTATTAATATTTGCTATGGTCCAACCCCAATTTCTGTTTAACAGCGAGAGTGGACCGGGGTCCATGCACGCTTCTCTAGCTATTGCACTGGTAGTAGGATTGATTATAGGTTTCCTGGCTCAGAAAACCCGCATGTGTTTCGTAGGAGGTTGGCGTGACCTTTCACTGGTAAAGGATTTTTACCTATTTAGCGGTATAGCCGCTTTCTTTGTGGGAGCACTATTGGTAAACCTGCTGACAGGAGCGGTAAATGTTGGTTTCGAAGGCCAGCCAGTAGCCCATACTAATGCCCTTTGGAATTTCATGGGCATGGTCTTGTGCGGATTAGGCTGTACTCTGATGGGGGGTTGTCCATTGCGGCAGACTGTATTGGCGGCAGAAGGAGATACTGATGCCGGTATCAGTATTCTTGGACTAATTGCCGGCGCGGCCGTGAGCCATAATTGGCTGATAGCTTCAAGCGCTAATGGACCAAACTTATTTGGTCCCACCGCAGTAATTATTGGTCTTATCATCCTCTGCTCCATTGGCTACCTCATGAGTGAGCAAGCGGCTTAAGCCATGACGGTTAAAACATTCTCCAAGGAGGTGCCTTTAGATTGTTCTGGCCCAAGAAGAAAGATAAAACTGGAGCTAATAAAAATAACCTGAATCAGCTGGGCCAAGGCCTGATATTGTTCGACACGGTGGAAGAGGCTATCCAAGCAGAAAAACTAGTTAAAAAGGCCGGCTATACCTGTGCACTGGTAGCACCTCCACCTTCTTTGCGCAAGGGTTGTGATATCGCTTTGGCATTTAATTTGGTAGAACAGACTGCCCTAGAAAGGATACTTCAAAGCATTCCTTACCAGCAGGTAGTACCCCGGGCAGGAACTGCCCCTTTACTGGATATTGTACAGGTCACCCAATATCCCCGGCATGTTATGGTTAAGGCCGGCAATATGAAGATCACCTATGAAAAAGAAAGCGGTTTAATTGTTAATACTTCGGGCGGGGGTTGCCCGGATATACCCTACCTTCATATCGAGATCTTAGGCCAAAGGCTGGACCAAATTGCTCGCCCTCGTGAGCTTGGCCATACCCTCTGCGCCTTGATGCTGGATCGGGCCGTTGAAGGAGCTCTGGAAATCTGGAAAGGGGAAGAGATCCAATGCTAATAATTGCAGGTATAGTTCCAATAAAAACTCTGCCCTTGCTGGAAGGAAGGGTGATGAAGGAAAGGGCTTTTTTAAGAATAGGGGATTACCAAATTCCAGCTACTCAAGGGACTGCCGCTATGATCAGTGCAGCCCTGGCGGTCAGCCAGTACTTTCAGTTGGAATCACCCCGAGCGGTAGTAGCTGGAGATATAGGAAGGGGTGATGGCAGTCGATTGATATACCAATATCTAATCCAAAACCTGCTTCAGCTGAAGCCTCGGGTTTTAGCCCTGCACTACTGCATGCCGGATTTAGAATTGATGCGGCAGCTCTATGAGCAGGTCAAACTCCTGGACCCTCCGCCGGTATTAATTGCCGATGCAGCTTCCATGTATGCCGCTAAGGCGGTGGGATTAGCTTCCGCTTTCGATGTATTTACCCCTGATTTATCAGAACTAGCTTTCCTGGCCGATAAGGAAGCAATACATCCAGCCTATATAGATAAGCATCTGTTTGAATCCTGTGACATTAAAACAGTTCCAGAGTTCATTGCTTTGGCCTATGAAAATCAAGGAGCCGCCAGGTATTTGCTGGTTAAAGGAAAAGCGGATTATATTGCCGATAAAAATGGTATATTGAGCTCCATTGATGGACCCGATATCCCGGAATTGGAATGTATAGGAGGTACCGGGGACACCATTACGGGTATGGTTGCAGCTCTTATTTATAAAGGGCTGAATATCCCGGACGCTTTAAAGATCAGTGCTCAAGCCAACCGTCTGGCTGGAGCTATTGAAACAACTACCCCGGCTACCAGGATCAATGAAATTATAGACCGTCTACCCCAGGTATTCAAAAGTAGCCTTAAACGGGAAATATCATAATCGTAAGGAGGTATGCAAATGATAGAAATAGATGTCAGAGGTCTTTCCTGCCCTATTCCGGTGGTGAAAACCAAACAGGCCATGGAGAAGCATCCGGGTCAGACCATCTTGGTACTGCTGGAGAGCCAGGTGTCCAAGGAAAACGTTATACGTCTGGCTCAAAATCAGGGGTATAACAGCCAGGTGGAGCAAAAGCAGCAAGAGTATCGGCTAATCCTGGAGCCAAAACCCAAATAGATCACCAACCACTCCTATGAAAGCTTAAAGCATTCCCAATTAGCGGCGATTCTCTTAATAATCACACGGGAATCGCCCTTTTTTAGTCTTAATCACAGCTCTTAGCATCTGCAAAACTCACTCTGGTCTTTCCGAATTCTGCAATTAATAGCTGCCTGCCCAAACTACATGGCTTGAGTCTTATTTTTGGTCAGCGCTCATCCGATCTTGTCCGGAGTCATATTATGCAGACCCAGAGCACCGGGAGTGACCTTCAGCAGTTCATCTTCGTAGAAATCAAATCTAGTAATAAGAAGCTAACCCAGCTCCTTTAAGGCGGTATGTTATCTGATCCAAGGGTTCCCTGATCATTGGGGGTTTAATGATTGGCCTCATCTATCTTAAACATCCTCAGTATCCCAGGGCTTAAAACCCCG
>JAAYNQ010000117.1 GCA_012520725.1 Syntrophomonadaceae bacterium
AGATTATAAAAGCGAATTAGTGCATACTGCCCGCAATGCCTACGGGGTTAGCTGTCGGGCTCGGGCTCGGGCCACCCTATTCCAAATCTTTTGAAAATTCGCCCCATTTTTTGGTTCCCCCGTGTCCCTTCAAGAGACTTCGGCCTATCCTAAATTAATTTACCTATTAATGGTAAGGCAAAATGAAAGTGGGGTCAAACTGCCTGAGAGGGTCAAATCAGAGCTGAACCCCGGCAGCTTGGCACTATCAAAGCTTATTGGCCTTAGGGAGCAAAATATAAACATATGCTGCCAATATCGGCCCATTTTAGGATATTGATAGTGTGATTGTAGTTAAAATCAAGTAAAACTAATAAATTACTTAAATGCTAATGTAATGGAGGCACGTTCATAGCGGAAACCTAAAGAATATTAGAAAATCATGGGAATAGTTTACAGGAAAGTACAGTTTTCTGTAGAACTTATTTCTCATTAGACAGCTGATACTTTTTGAGTAGCTTAAGAGAAATGAGGGTTATTGTCAAAGATATGATTTCGGCGATAGGGAGAAGCTGGGGAAATCAGCCCTCAAGCATAAGAGGTTCTATTGCTTCTGTGATCATGGGATCCAGTGATGGACAAAAAGATTTCGCTTAACTTAAATAGTGAAATGCTTTTAGGATGGTTTCTTAATCATTCGCTAATCAAAAAGGAGGAGGGGAGATATGAAAACTAAAGGCAGGTTGATTATCTTAAGCGGACCTTCCTGTGTAGGTAAAGGGCCACTATGCCAGGCTTTAGAGACCTTTTATCCTGATTTGTATTATAATATGCAGCGATTGGTTTTATACAATAGCCGGGACAAGCGACCAGGGGAAAGGGAAGGGGTGGATTATTATTTTCGCTCCCGGGAGCAGATGGAAAGTATGCGTAAAGGGGAAAATTTCATTTTACTGAATGTGCGTGGGGATTTACAGGGTTTAGATCTGCAGGAGTTGCTCCAGCTGCTGGATAAGGGCAAGGACGTCCTTTTCGAAGGAAATCCTTTTATACCACAGGCTTTGTGGAATAACCCGGCCCTGTCATCCATTATCATGCAAAAAGTTTTTTTGTCTCCTATTTCTCGAGAGGAAATCTTATGGCTCAAAGCCCGGAAGGCGGATCCAGGTCGCATGGTGGTGGATGTCATGCGCCGCAAATTATTACGTCGAACCCAACGCCAAAAAGGCATTTTAAGTATGAAAGAACTGGAAAACATTGAAGAACGCTGCAAAAGCGCTCCTGAAGAATTAAGACTGGCCTTTTGCTTTGACTGGGTGATTCCCAATCATGATGGAGAGGACAGCGAAAACTGGAACCTGTTTGGATATCCTATAGGAGACGCTTTTAAATCCTTGCAAGCCTTCGTCCTCATTCTGCAAGGGCAAAACCCATCCGCTTATGCGGAAAAGTGGGAAAAAGAACTGTGGCCCTTATGACTTGATCATCAAGCACAGTGTATGGACCCTTAACTCCAACCATATCTGCTTTTAAATTCTACAAAACGAACCTCAGCCAGTGAAGTCTGCTTGATCTGATTATGAGGGTTTTTAGTAATTAAAAACAACTGTTGATTATTACTGGGACCAATGGCAATAATCATCTTTCCCTCAGGTTTTAATGGCTTTAGCCGGGTATCAGGGAACCGGGTTTAATTCGGTCAAGGGAGCAAAGCGGTATCCTTCCTTTTTAATATCTTTTATTACCCTATCTAAAATCTTGGTGTTGGTGGAGGATACGGCATGGAGCAGCATTATCTGGCCGTTATGAGTTCCTTGTAGAATTTTGGCATATGCTGCTTCCGGGTCGGGCTGTTGATCTACCAACCAATCCTGATAGGCAAAACTCCAGAATATAGTCTTGTAACCCATTTCTTTGGTCAGGGAAAGGCTGAGCTGACTGTATTCTCCCCGTGGGGGACGGAAGAATTTGGGCATTGGGGTGCCGGTTAGTTTTTCAAAGGATTTTTCCACTTCACTGATCTCTCGTTCGAATGCTTGCGGATCGTGGGCTTTGGAGGGCATAGAAGGATGGGTTTGGCTGTGATTGCCAACGATGTGCCCTTCTTCCACCATGCGTTTCACCAGCTCTGGGTTGCTCTTTATATAAGGGCCGGTAACGAAAAAGGCAGCAGTAACCTGATTGTTTTTTAATATATCCAGGATTTCAGCGGTATAACCATTTTCATAACCTTCATCAAAGGTAAGAAATATAAGCGGATCTTCACTACCGATGTAATAGGCATCATAATCACTGAGAGGAAAATCGATATCTATGCGAGGAGGCTTATGATCCTTATTGCCAACATAATACCAGCTTAAGGTTTCATTGCTGGTGCCTGCGGTCTGGGAAGCTTGTTCCACCAGTGGCAGTTCATCGTATGCTCGATCTTTATCCCTTGCTGGTACTCTTTCCTGGTGTAAGGAGACCGGCTCTTCCGTATCATTTATGGCAGAATGCTTCTGGCAACCGGACAGGACAAAGAATAAAAGGGCCAAGCTGATGAATAATAAGCAGGGTGTCTTTTTCATGATAATTTGCTGCATCCTTTCTAGTTGAGAATTTGCTATGATTTAGTCTATTGGCCAAGTATTACACTTAAGCCATTCAAGGCTATCATTCATTATCGTCTTCCAGGTTGATCTAAAAGAATCTTCACTGCGCTCAGAATAAACATTTGTAGTTTATACGTTTTAACCTGCTTTTATCTTACCTTATATTTGAAAAAACGACATATAACTGCAGTGTGGAGTCACTGAGGTGCTCTGCTACTAATATTAAATGGGATTTGACTCCCAAATTTAGTAAAGTGGGGGATTTAAAGCTCCAGAGGTCTAATAAGAAAAAGAAAACATTCACTAATGTCAAAATATTCTGATAATTAATTGACAAGACACCCTTGGATAAATAGAATGTAGATACCAGGATTACAAGGCCACTTTGATTCTGGCCCTCACCCTAGGATTAAAGGCTTGGTTGCTTACAAAAGTGAGATGCCTATTGGCATACTTAAGATTAAACTTAAGGGTATGGACTTGAGTGAGGAACGATAAAAGCAGATCTATTAGGGTGAGATAGTGGGGTGAAATGGGATCCACCCATCCTCCTGGACGAAAAAGTAAGGTTCTTATGATAGCGGCTTTGGCAGCTATTGATCAAAGGATCAGGTAGCAGACAAGCTACTGGAATAAGAATCAAATCTTAATCTGAAAGGAAGATAAGGGACCATGAATCCCCCAAAATCACCCGGAGCTCAGTTGAGGTTCTGGATATTTAGGCAACAGGTAGTGGACACTGCGTTCACCCTGTCGAATCCAAATAAATCCGGAAGCAACTTGAACTCCAGGGTGCCCAATCCACAAGGAGGTACTGAATGTACCCTTACCAATCTTCAAAGTGAGAGGGCTGGCAAAAACCCACCATGCTAGCCCTCTCACCATTTTGGACAGCTAATAGAAATCTCCCTCTCTTCCTCATCATTAACCCGGAAAGAGCTGCTTCCATAGCTGTTGGGGAAAGCTGCAGGCCCAGGAATCTGCCTCTTGGGCTATGCTTTCCTCGGGTTTTATTTTGCTTTTTTGGGATAGAATAAAAAAGTGCTATAAATTGATTAATGGTAATACCTGACAGGTTTTTGTATCCAGGAGATGCTACAATATTACTAGCTTGGACTATTTTCCACCCCTGATAGGGGAATATATATTAAGGAGAATCATATGCCTAAGTTGCTAGCTTTGGAACGATTTGCTTTTCGGGATATTATAGGCATTGTCATAGCTTCTTTTATTATTGCTATAGCCATACAGTTGGTTATAGTGCCCGCCTATTTGCTGACGGGAGGCTTAAGCGGTATTGCCATTATATTGCATTTCATTACTGACTACCCCATATGGTTATGGTATATAGCTTTGAATATCCCGGTTTTTATTGCTGGCTATAAGCTGGCCAGCCGTCGTTTTACTGTTTATAGTTTTGTAGGCATGATGAGCGTATCAGGCTTCCTAGCCCTATTAAGCCCATTGAATATCCAGCTTCCGGTCAATGATATTTTGCTCTCGGCTTTGTTGGGTGGAACCCTTAATGGGGTAGGCGTGGGTCTGGCCTTGATTTACCGGGGTTCTACCGGAGGTTTGGACATCATAGCCGGCATCTTTCACCGGTTATGGGGAATCAACTTCGGTACTACCATCTTTATTACCAATGTTTTGGTTCTGGGTGCTGCACTGCTTACCAGCAATCTCTACTTAACCCTTTATTCAGCTCTGACCATGTTCGTCAGTTCTAAAATGATTGACAGTGTTACTTCCGGCTTTATATCCAAGAAAACCGTATTGATCGTTTCCAAGAAATCGGATGATATTGCGAATGCTATATTGCACCGAATGCACCGGGGCTGTACTTTATTAAGCGGTAAAGGGGCTTATACCGGTCAGGCTGAAAACATCATAATGGTCACCACCGGAAAAACCCAAGTTCCTCATCTGAAAGAACTGATCTTTAGTCTGGACCCTCAAGCTTTCATAACCATAACCGATACGGTTGAGGTATATGGTCGGGGTTTTAAGCCCTGGGATACTGAGGATGTTTAAGATAGATGAGGCCAATCATTAAACCCCCAATGATCAGGGAACCCTTGGATCAGATAACATACCGCCTTAAAGGAGCTGGGTTAGCTTCTTA
>JAAYNQ010000118.1 GCA_012520725.1 Syntrophomonadaceae bacterium
TGGCGGCAAGTTTGTTCAAAATTATATTGATACGGTTTATAATACCGGCGGGGAGCCCGAGTACCTGTGGCAGGGTCCGGTAGGTATTGCTGAAGGTCTTTTAGTTAATTACTATGGGAGTTATTCTGGATTGTATAGCATGTTCAATGAGACGATGGCGAACAGTGTTAACGTAGCCAGAGGTGCAGAACCGGAGAGCAAGATCGTTGCCGATAAAGTCTATATCAGTGCCCGCTTCCTGAATATTAACGGCCTGATTCAGGCTGGCCGGGACTATACCGTTACCTTAGGCGATGTGGCCAAGAACCAGATCAACAATTATAGAAGGGCATCAATCAAGTCCATGAATTACCTGGATAACCCCTTGCAGACCCAGGAAAATGATTATACTGCTTATTGGGATAATAAAACCAATTCCATAATTATCGAGAATATAGCTGCCAGAGCCGGTTATATTGAGTTGTTCGGTCAAATCATGAACACCAGCCGTTTAGGTGGCAATATAGTGGTACAGGACGGTTATGGCAACATCAATATAAACAACAATACCGGTTATCAGATACTATTGAAGGGACTGGAGACTACTCAGGGAGAAGGGAGACTGGTTATCTATGATACCGCCTATATGCACTATTATGCAGGGTGTGGCCAGCCGGTTCGAGTTCAATATGAGCGTATTAATGGAACAGTGCAGGTGAGCGGCGGAGAGATCAAGGCTGAAAACGGAAGCGTTCTGGGCCATATCCCCTTGTCAACTGCCCAGTATACACCTTATGCCGGTCAGCGTTATGTTTGGACCACTGCTCAGACTTTTACCAAGACCATAACTACCACTTATCGTCAATCAACCTGGTTGGGACTCATAAACTGGAATCCGGGCAGTATCTATGAGCAGAACTCGGTACCGTCAACTCCGACCACCCTAAGAATAGGTGACTACGTGGAACTTGATACCGGCCATGCAGATATTCCTTATATATATGAGCATCAGCGAGAGCAGGTTGCAGTTCTTGACGAAAACGGCAACCCGGTTGGATCCAAAGTAGTCAGTATTCAGGATTGGGTGGTTAAGAAATGGTGGGGCAAGAGGACTTACTATCATAAAGTAGTGACTCAAGAAGGTTACAAAGATGTTCATTATCACAGCATCAAAGCCGATTATGCCATTGGCATATCATTTAGTGGCAGTGAGACTGGAGCTACTATAAAGGTACAATCCAATGCCAATGTTATTGTGGACGGACCGGTTACCAACCGAGAAGGGAATGTTGTGTTAAAGAGTAGCAATGGTACCTTGTCCCGAGGAGATTCCGGGTCTGCCACTATTACCGGAAAGGATATATCCCTTTCCGCAACTCAAGGAATTGGAGACAGTGCCCCAATTGTCATAAACCTGCGGGGCGGAGCCCTTAATGCTTATACCGATTTCGGATTCATATATGTCTCAGCCCAGGCTGGGATGACTTGCGGCCAGATAGAAAACATTAATGGTGAAATAAAGCTCTACGCGGATACCAATATTGAATCGCAGAATTCCAGCTCCCTGATTAAAGGTAGTGTTATCAAGCTCACTGCAAATAGCGGGCGTATTGGCAGCAGCAATCAGGCCTTGCGCATTGACTCTCTGAACAGCTTGCAGGCAGAGGCAGCTGGAGATATAAATATTGAAGAGACTGCTGGCAATCTAAATCTGGATACCGTAAAGTCTTCAGGTGGTACGGTAAGACTCGAAGCTAAACAAGGCAGTATAGTTGATGGAAACAACACCGGTGAAATTAATGGGGTGGCCGGTGGCTTGATAGCTCAGGTATGGAACGAACAGAATCTGTCCGGGGCGATTACGGCGGCCCGGCTCGACTCACTGTTGCGCGGAGCCCTGGCGGAAATTATCAATACTTCAACTCGGATTGAAGAAGCCAATGTAAAGGGTAGTGCCGTGGCCTTAGTAGCATCGGGGGATATTGGTAGTATTATTGATATTCGGGTAGACCTGCCAGCCGGTATAAGTGAACTGAGCAACAACGATTTAATGAATATCGTCTGTGCTGAACCCCAGGATATAGTCTATTATGGTGCTGACGGAGTACAGATTGACCCGGGCAATGCTACAAAACCTGTTGCTTATGTGATAATCAAGCAACGTCAGGATATCAATGTGGAATCTTCAGGAAGAATTGACGCCGAAGCGGGTGGCAATATGTACCTGGGATCCACTGGAAACCTCAATCTGGGTAAGATAAAAGGCCAGGAAAGCAGAATCAAATCAGGACTCGGAATATATGGTGCAGGCAGTGGAAGCAGTATCACTTGCGCCGATCTGCTGCTGGAAGCTTCCGGTGCAAGTATCGGTACCAGTGAAGCCTCTCTTGCCATTAACATGTTAGCTAATTCCATGTTAACCGCCCGTGCAGCGGAGGACATATTCCTCCAGGGAGTGGCCGGAAATGGAAGAGCCGGCGCATTGAATATCAACTTTATTTTCACCACCGGGGAGGTAAATCTGAGTGCGGCCGATATTATCAGCTCCGGCAGCAGCAGGCGAGAAAACATCAAAGCCCGCCAGCTGAATATCAATGATGCCGGCTCGGTTGGCAGCAGCAGCAGTTACTTGACCATGGATCTGCCTGAAGATGGTCTTCTGTATGTCAAGGCCAACGGCAATATATATATCCATGAGCTCGCTGGTAATATCAACCTGTATTTGGCTTCATCAAAGAACGGAGATGTATATCTTAAAGCGGATGATTCAATACTGGGCTGCGCTGATACTGGTGCCGACGTAAGTGCAGGCAACGTGGTACTGAAGGCCTTAAATGGTGAAATCGGCAGCAGCAGTGATTACTTCATTATTGATACCAGAAGCGGAGGTACCCTGACTGCAGAAGCCAATAATGATATATATATAAATGAGTTCACTGATGACCTGAGGCTGAATAAGGTAAGCTCACAGAATGGTATAGTATACCTGCAGGCTCCAGGCAGTCTGCTCAACGGCAGCCCATCAGACATCAGCATTAATGCCAATAAAGTGTTACTCATAGCCGGTAAGGATATAGGAATGGCTGGCAGTTTGCTCCGGACCGCAGTTAATTATATTGAAGGTATAGCCCAAAATGGCGGATTCTGGGTAAATAATAATAAAAACCTATACATTGGCAATGTAGACAATATCACAGGAATTAACGCCAAAGGCAATATCCAAGTTGCAGCATCTGGCACTATTAAGGTAGCGGAAGCAGTAAACGCTAATACTGGCGGAATAATTCTTAATGCGGCAGATAGTGTATTTGTGGCTAATGCTACGGAGGTAAATTCGGAAACATCAGGTGTTAGCATATTCAGCGGAGACGACATAGTTATTCAAAATACAGCTGTAATCAGTGCGGCCTATAGCGTTAGTCTTAATGTAGATTACGCAGATACTGATGATGGAATTGGCGGCAGCCTGGAATTGTATGGAGTTATTAATTCTCCCCACTTGGCTATTAATGGAGCTGAAGATGCGGATATCATTCTAATTGATATGAGCACTTCACTGCCGGATACCATAATAACAACCGGCGATGGTGATGACGAGATTACCCTGAATCGCTTGAAAACCGTACCTGGGAACTATGAGGACGCTACTATTATCCTCGATGGTCAGGGCGGTAGTGATCGCTATGTGATCAATCTTTCCGGGACCAGTAACTATTGGATTGAGATTAATGACAGTGGTGCCGCTGCACCGGAAAGAGATAAAAGCATCGAAGATTTTGAAGAGTACCTGAGGGAAGTTGAGGGAGCAGATTATGACTACCTTACCATTAACGGTACTACTGGAATTGACAAGATTTCTATTCGCAAGTACTTTATTGCCATGATTAATTACGAATCTGATAGCAATAATGATGGGCAATATGACATTGAGCGTATTGATTATAACGAAAGCATAGAGAACATATATATCAACACTCTTGAAGGCGATGATCGTATAATCGCCGATGACAGCAGCACCTATATTTGCATTGATGGCGGTGAAGGCGATGACTTCTTCCAGGTGGGGCAGATCTTTAAGTCGCCTCGTGAAGCCAATGCCAATATCCTTCCCGGTGATGAAATCGCTACCCTGGAAACCACCCGCGGATTTGTCACCCCGGGTGTAAGCAAACACATGCAGATATATGGCGATGTAGGCAACGATGTGTTCCAAGTTTATCATAACCAGGCAGTATTAGGTCTCTATGGGGAGGATGGCGACGATAAATTCGTAGTCCGGGCCTTTGTTCTCCTGGATGATAAAGCCAAACAGGCCATGACCAGCTTGGCCGGTGGTAATGGTGTGGATGAGATCAATTATGCCATCAATGCTCCGCTTAAGATAGACGGAGGAGCTGGCGAGGATATTATGACCGTAATTGCCACCGAATTCCCGGACAATATAGTAGTTACTTCAGATGGGGTTTACGGAGCTGGACTTAATATCTCTTATATAAACATTGAAATCCTGGAAGTAGACGGCATGGAAGGCGATGACACCTTCTACATTCTGAGTAGCCTGGCCGGAGTAACGGTTCGGCTGATCGGCAACCTGGGCAGTGATACATTCATTTTTGCCGGCGATATTACCGGTGAAGTGATTTCCTATGACGCTGCCGGTGATCGGGTGGTATTCCCGGAAGCCAGCCATGATACAAATCTAATTCAAGGTACTATCATAATTGATGCAGGTGTAAGCGATGCTGACCGTTCACTATCCGAACCTTTCATGATGCCATGGGAAACCAATAACTATATCTCCTGGGGTACGATTACTCCAATTGACAGTACTAAGGTCTCTTATACTGGTGATGATCTGACTGTCAAACTTAACCCGAACTATGATGCAGTTTTATATGTAGCCATACTTGCTGAAAACGGTGAATTTCTGGAAACTCGCAAGGTGCTGAGCTATGATAGCGAATTTATTATCGTAGATCAGGCCTGGACCACGGTGCCGCCTGGTGCCCAGTATATTATGATGTACCTGAGTCCCACCCTCTTTGCGGATGAAGATGAACAGACTGACAGATTGCTGGTTTACAATGATCGTTCATCAGATGATGATATAGGCTTGCTGGAGAGCAATCGCTTAAGCGGTTTGGGAATGGGCTTGGAAGGAATTACTTATTCGAACATGGAAATGGTTCAGATATACCTGGGTACTGGCAACGATGTATTTACCATTAGCAATATTGCCCCCAATGCTGTGACTGAGATCTGGGGAGGTCCCGGCAATGATACATTTACCATAGAATCAAATGCGGTATTGTCAAACTCGGAGTTATTTATCGAAGGAGCCAGTGGAAATGATATATTCAATATTAACTCCTGGGCCAACCAAGCTGATTCGGAAATGACTATCAATGGTGGTGATCATAATGACACCTTCTACATTATGAGCAACGGGGCGGTACCTGATGCTTTAATAAAACTTGACGGCAATGCCGGAGATGATATTTGGTATTTCTATGAATCATGGGGACAGATTGACCAACTGCTGGACAGTGGCGGCGGGAATGACACCCTCAACTTTACTAATGTAGGATCAGATGAGAAACTGCGCTTTGTAATCTCCGCCGATCAAGTTACTGTAACCATAGGAAATGTCACTGATCTAAGTCTGGCTAACAGTCTTATCCATGTGGGCAACAGCATTGAAAACCTGGTGGGTGGTCCGGACAATGACTCCTTTAGATTCTGTGACGGCGCCAGCCTGGCTTCTGGAGACCTTGATTCTACTATTGCTACCATAGACGGTTATCTGGGCAACGCCAATCTGCTGGACTATGCACTTTATAACAGCAGTATTAACGTAGATCTCAGCCAAAATCTGGCTACCGGACTCACTTATGTAACTAAAATTCAAAATGTGACCGGAGGCAGTGCTAATGACTTAATTACTGGTAATGATGAGAACAATGTTCTAAACGGCGGACCGGGTAACGATATACTGATTGGATTGGGTGGAAATGATTACTACATGTTCCAGGACAACTGGGGCCATGATACCATTATTGAAGCACCCGGTGGCGGTGAAGACACCCTTAGCTTCTATGCCTATGTGGGTGATACCATTACCTGGATGGTTCAGCCAGTAACCGCAGATCTGGTGTTTAGACTTGATAACAACAAGCTGTGGGATACAGTTGAAGATACTACTAACGGAACCAACAGCTTGCAGTTTACTTCACTGCAAATAGAATATATTTTCAGCGGTGTGGGTCGGGATTCACTTTACACATTGGATACCAATAGCACCTTCAATCTGGATGGCGTCAACAATGACACTGACCCGTTATTTATACCGGATACTTATCCCACTATGGTTGTAGCAGGGGATCGCAATACCTATATAGCACTGGCTGAAGGTTATGATCTTGAATTTGCCAACTTCGAACGAATTTATGCCGGCAATTGCAAGGATGAATTCACCATACGCGACCGAAATCAGAGTTACGAATTATATGGCGGTGCCGGTGATGACTTGTTCCGCTTTGCTGATGGAATTGGCATGATTGACCGCTACTATGAGGCTATCATTGACGGGCAGGGCGGCGAAGATACTATTTGGTTGGATTACACAACTCCCGTGGTGGTAGATCTCGGGGCGGGAATAAGCAGTGTGATTGCAGCAGGAGCAGAAAATCGCTTGATTAATCTGGAGAACATAGTGGGCGGTGCCGGTGATGACACCCTTATCGGCGATACAGGTAACAACCTGATTTGCGGACGGGAAGGCAATGACATCCTATCTGGCGGTCTGGGGGATGACATCTATCTCTTTATCAACGCTTGGGGCAATGATATTATAAATGAATTGGCTAATAGCGGAAGAGATCAGATATCTTTGGCCGGATATTCGCCGCTGGGGCTTAGCGCAGCTACAGAAGATGCTGTATTCATCATTGGTATCGAAGGCATTACTGTAAGTGCTGGAGTCAATAATATCTTATACAACGGTAATAGCCTGGAGGATCTCACCGGAGGCAGCGGCAACGATAGATTTATCTTCGATGACCAGGCTATTTTGACCGGACGGATTGATGGCTATACCGGCAGTGATGAGCTGAATTATAGTCGTTATACCACTTCACGTGAGGTAATTCTTACTGAACTGGGCAAGCTGGACGGTTTTGCCGGTCAGGAAGAGGCAGTAGCCGACGGATTTAGCAATATTGATACCATCATTGCCGGACAGAGTGATAGTGACAGCTTTACCGGTATGAATGCCGATGCAGTATTCACTATTAATGAAATAGACAACAGCTACCAAGTAAATGCCAATATGCTTGGCTTTACAGGCTTTGAGTATGTAAAAGGCGGCAATGCCAATGATACCTTTAATATAATGGCTGCCAATCAGCAGATCAAGGAATACCAGGGCGGTGCAGGAGATGACACCTTCAAGCTCTTCGGATTGGTAACGGTTCCTGGTCTGATTAACGGTGATGGCGGTACGGACCGCCTGGATTATTCCGCTTATGGTCGCGGAGTTTTGGTAAACCTGGCTTCCCACCTGGCCCAGGCCATATTCGGCGGAGCAGACGGGGGTATATTTGGAATAGAATCAGTAATCGGCAGTAATTTTGCGGATACTTTGATAGGTGATGAAAATGACAACACCCTGGAGGGTCTGGACGGCGATGATATCATTATCGGCGGACCCGGTGACGATTTGCTGAAAGGAGGACTGGGCAGCGATATTTACCGCTTCCTGGCCGAGTGGGGGCAAGATATTATTGAGGATCTGGGCGGTATCGCAGATGAAATCGACTTCTCAGATATACAGGTAGCTATGTCCTTTACCTTTATGTTTGGTGGAATTGGAGTTACCGGTGGCGGACAGAGACTGACCATTCGAGGTAACAATATTGAGCTGATTAAGAGTGGTTCCGGGGATGATGAATTTATCCTGGGCGAAGATGGAGTAAAAATAGCCGATGGAAACGGCATAATTGACGGCGGCGGCGGGATAAATACTTTAGACTATAGCACCTACAGTGAAGCCAACCCGGTAACAGTGGATCTGGAGTTGGGTATCGCTACTGGTACTACCAGTATTGCCAACTTCAGCAATGTTTATGGAGGCGCCGGCCATGATACCTTAATGGGTAATGAGCAGGACAATATACTGCGGGGCGGAACCGGAGATGACCTGCTGGATGGCCGTGGTGGAAACGATACCCTCGATGAGAGCAATTCAAATGTAAATCTAAGTATCGATCTAAGCAGAAGCGATGCCCAGAATACCGGAATTGGAAATGATACTATAATAAATATGGAAAATCTGCGTACCGGTTCCGGAGATGATATTTTACAAGGGCTTGGAAACGGCAATAGCTGTATACTTGAAGGCGGGCTGGGGAATGACCGGTATGTATTCGCCGGCAACTGGAACGGCTATACCATCATAGATATAGGCGGAGACCAGGATGTATTTGATTTTTCAGCACTGAATAGCGACTTGAACTTTGTATTTGACAATATTGTTTCAATAACGGACGGTTCCTCCAGTTACAGTCACAGCAGCGGTGGAATTGAAAAATTCCTGGGCGGCAGCGGAAATGATATCTTCAATATAAGAGAAGGTATGGCAGCAGGAATTGCTATTGACGGGCAGGATGGCCAAGATGTATTGAACTTCAATGCTTGCACGGATGCTCGTGAGCTTAAAGTTCAGGCAGCAGGCAGTTCAGGAATGAATGGAATGGAGTCTGTTAGCGGACTTATATTTAGTAACATTGACAGTATAGCAGGGAGCAATAGTGATCAGGATACTTTAATCGGAGCTGATCTAGACGCTATCTGGCGCTTTACAGATTCCGAATACTCTTACCACGCAGGTGGAGCACAGATTGTCTTTTCCGGATTTGAGAACCTGCAGGGTGGCAGCGGAAAAGATATCATGGATTACTCGGGCTATGGCAGTGACATAAGCATAGATCTCCAGACCAATACCATAAGCGGTATTGCCGGAACTTTCAGTGGTATGGAAGAAGTCTGGGGAAGTACGGGTACTAACGACCGGATCATGGCTAAAGACAGCGGCAGTACCTTTGCTATAAGCTCAGTCAAGAGCGGTATAGCTGACGGATGGCTGGCATTTAAAGATATTGAGGATATATATGGATCTGGAAACGATAAACTTGATTTCAGAGCAGTCGAAGAGGCGATACAGCTTCACATAGCCGGTATTTCAGCTCAAAGTGGATTTACCGGGAATGAGTATGTTTGCGGTATTAGGTTCTCCGGTATTAATGAAATTATCGGTACCGGTGCATCTGATCGTGCAATTGGAACCTCTGCGGCAGCAGTTTGGTCCATAACCGGTAATGGCACCAGTAATTATCAGGTTGGTGAACATACTCTAACCCTTAGCTCAATTGAACATATTGTCGGTAGCAGTGCTGGTGACGTATTGTCCTATGGTGATTACACCATGGGCGGTGCATTAATTGACATCAACGGAGCTGGAAGTGATATTGGGTTCCAGGGTTCTGCCAGTGGTCTGCTTTCCTTCGATAATATTAATAAAGTAATCGGCAGCCAGCAAAGTGATACTCTCTCAGGAGCCGACTCGAATGCTGAATGGTGGCTGGAAACCAGTCAGTACACCTATAAAGCAGAGGGCAGGGAACTGGTATTCAGTAACATTGAATTGCTCCAAGGTGGCAGTGGGGATGACTGGTTCCACTTCGCTGACGGTGCGGTCTTTGCAGATAGTATCGATGGTGGTCTGGGCATTGATACAATCGATTATACCGACTATGCTACTGGTATAGCGGTGACCCTGAATGCAGTGGGAAGCCTTGATGGAATGAGCGGTTGGGCAACTGATCTAAACGGTGCTGGAATTGCCCTGACCGGATACTTCACTAATATAGATGTAATAATTGGTGGCCACGGCAGTGATAAACTGACCGGGGCTAATCAGAGTGCCATCTTTGAAATCGATGGAAACAACCGCTATTTGTCACAAGGATTTGAACTGGCATTCAGTAGCTTTGAACAGCTTGTAGGTGGTAATGGTGACGATACCTTCGAATTCGCCAACAAATCCTTCTTTACAGGTACCATAGATGGAGGAGCTGGTCAGGACTGGCTTGACTTCTCAGCTTATACTTCATCTATAATAAGCACCCTTTTAGCCTTTGATGAAAACGGATATATAGGCGATATTCATACCGCCGGTGTTGCAGTCATCAGCGGTGGATTTACCGGCATAGACGGCATAGAGGGCTCGTCTGTGAGCGGAGTAGGCGGCGATAAGCTATATGCTATTGAAGATTTGGCTGGCAGTTGGATATTAAATGGAGTAAACAGCAGCTATACGGCTCAGGGCTCCGCTGCAGGCTTGAATTTCATAGGCTTTGAACTTCTATATGGCGGATTGGGAGATGACCTGTTCGTAATTACCGGCAGCGAAAGCGGACGGCTCTTTGGAGGTGTCGGCCATGATATCTTCCGGCTCATGGATGGAGCGGAACTTAATGGCAGCATTGACGGCGGCGGCGGGATTAATACTCTTGATTACAGTGCCTATACCACGCCGGTTGAGGTAGAACTTGCTTCATTTACCGCATCCCATATTTCCCTGGGTATAGTTGGTATCCAAAATGTCTACGGAGGCCAGGCTGACGATCTACTGATTGGCGACAACGGTGACAACATACTGTCTGGCGGTGGGGGCAATGATCGCTTGATAGGCGGACTTGGTGATGACACCTATCTCTTTGGCGATAATTTTGGAAGCGATACGGTAATAGATACTGCTGGCAGTAACACCCTGGACTTTTCACCAGTTACAGCCAATCTTGACTTTGATACCGGAAGATATCAGATAAGCGACGGAATAAACCTGCTTGTCTATGCTTCAACTGATGAGGGTTTTGTAAGCCTAATTGCGAAATTTATCGGAGGAACTGGAAACGATGTCTTCATCTTGGATCCTGATCATGAATTGCCGGACGGCACCTTAATTGACGGCGGCTTTGGATCAGATACTCTGGATTACAGTAAATACATCACCACAGTAAACGTGAATCTGGCCTTAGGTACAGCTACCGGTAAGTTTACTTATGTGGGCTTTGAAAATGTAATAGGCGGTTCTGGTAACGATATACTTGTCGGTGATGATAATGACAATGAGCTCACCGGTGGTACCGGAGACGATCGCCTGACTGGTGGCGGCGGTAATGACTGCTTGATGGGTGGAGATGGCAATGATATTTACTATTTCGGCGACAACTGGGGAGTTGACAGCATAAGTGACAGTAGCGGTAGTGATACCGTCGACTTTACCGCTGTCCAGCAAGATTTGATCTTTAATATCAATACTGATGCTCTGGTGGTTATCAATGGATCTAATCAGTTGTTGGCTCCAGCCCATACTATAGAGCAATTGCTGGGAGGTGCAGGGCATGATAGATTTATCTTCCAGAATGGAGCAACATTTAGCAGTCCAGAGGGAGCTACCCTTATAGATGGAGGTTCAGGTAATAATACACTGGATTATTCAGCCTATACCAGCTCAGTTCAGGTCAATTTAGCAGAAGCTCTGGCCACCGGTGTTGACAAGATTCTTCATATTCAAAACGTAATCGGTGGATTCGGAAATGATATTTTGATTGGCGACAGCTCTGATAATATACTGGCTGGTGGCCCGGGAGATGACATACTGCAGGGAGGCCAGGGCAATGACCGGTATGTATTCACAGCTGATTGGGGTAATGACTCTATTATCGAAAATGCCAACGGCGGCAGTGATACTCTTGACTTTAGCAGTATTAATGTCCCAATGGTATTTACCATCAATGCAGACAGTATAAACATTATCGATGGCAGCAATACATTTGATTATAGCGGTAACAACATAGAGAACTTTATTGGCGGCACACAGGATGATATCTTCAGATTCGCCGCCGGGGCTAAGATAAACGGCTCCATTGACGGTCAAGGGGGCAATGATACCCTGGACTTCAGCGCATATGCAAGCGCCCGACAGATTATTCTTACCGCCCTGGGCACAATTGATGGCTTTAGTGGCACTACAGATGCATTGGGTCAGAACGGGTTCAACAATATTAATAATGTAATCGGCAGTGATGCCGGTGATGCAAAAGATACCTTGATCGGACGCAATGCCGTGGCTCGGTTCTATTTGGCTGATGGCATATATGAAAGTGAGAACACCTTGCACTTTAGCGGTTTTGAAGTATTGCAGGGTGGTTCGGCTGAGGATACCTTCATATTTAATGATAATACCAATTTTGCAGGATCTCTAAATGGAGGAAATGGAATAGATACCCTTGATTACAGTGCTTGTACTATTCCAGCCACAATAAATCTGCAGACCTTTACTACCACTGGTATTACAGGTAATTTCACTGCAATCGAAGCGGTTCTTGGAAGCAGCGGCAATGACACCCTGATCGGTTCGGATAAGGGCGCTGTATTCACTATGATCTCTTCTGGACACGGAAGCGTAACAGTGCCTGGAATTACAGGTGGGGTCTTTACCTTCACAGCTCTGGAGAATATCCAAGGCGGGACGGGTATGGACACTTTAAGCTTTGCCGATTACCAGGAAGCTGTCACCGTAAATCTTGAAGACGGCATCATTACAGGTCTGGCTGGTATTGGCGGTATTGAAAAAATCGTAGGCAGCATGGCCATAACGGATAGAATAATTGGTCGGTCAAGTGGCAGCAGCTTCAAGATTACTGGGCTTGATTCAGGTACCATCGACGAAATAAGCTTTGAATCTTTTGAATTCCTGAGCGGTGGCAATGGCAATGACAGCTTTGCTTTCAGCGGCAAGGCTTCCCTGAGTGGTTCCATTGACGGCGGTGCAGGTAATGATACTCTGGATTACAGCAATTACAGCTCAGCGGTTATCTTTAACCTATTGACTTCATCCTCTACCGGGCTGACTGGATTTAGTAATATTAATATCCTGGTGGGCAGCAAGTCGGCTGATACTATAATTGGAAGCGATGCAGACACCCTGTTTATCATTGACGGAAGCAATTCCGGCAGTGTCAATGGTATCATATTCTCATCGATTGAAAACCTGCAGGGTGGCCAGGGTAACGACACCTTCAGTTTTGTAGGCCAAGGAAAAGTAGATGGCAAAATAGCCGGTCAAGGTGGAAACAATACCTTGGATTACAGCGGATATGCAGAAGCGGTAATCCTGAATCTGCAAACCTTAACCGGCTCCGGGTTGGCAGGCTTTGAAGGAATACAGATAGTTATAGGTAGCTCAAATCATGATACGATTAAGGGATCAAATAAAGGTGACAACTACCTGATTACTGGTCAGGACCAGGGAATTATTAATGATACCCTAAGCTTTATCAGCATAGAAAACCTGATTGGCGGCAGTGCTAATGACCGTTTTGCCTTTAGCGCAGCTAGCGGTTTAAGTGGAGACCTCCAAGGCGGCGACGGTACCGACACTCTGGACTACAGCAACTTCGGCAGCGGGGTGGTTGTAAATCTGTCCACCGGTGAAGCCAGCAATGTGGATGGCAAGATCAGCCAGTTTGAAAATATCACCGGTTCCGCCTTTGACGATACCCTTAGCGGTGATGGGAAGGCCAATACTATTAACGGCCTGGCCGGTAATGACATCTTAAATGGCGGAGGCGGCAATGATATTTATATCTTCCACTCTGATTGGGGCCATGACACCATTATAGAAAGCTTCAACGGCGGAAGTGACACAGTTGATTTCAGTAATATTACCAGCGATTTAATCTTTACCCTGGGTAATGATTACACGATCAGCGACGGTGCAAATAGCGTAATTCACCTGGGCGGAGAGATTGAGCAACTGCTGGGTGGCAGTGGTAATGACAGGTTCTGCCTCACCGGATCAGCTTCGGTGAAGGGCAGGATTGACGGTGGTGCCGGCAGCAACACCCTGGATTACAGTGGCTATGATACCGCTCGCTCAATAAGCTTGACCGGTTTGGGAAGCATAAATGGATTTGCTGGAAAAGAAAGCAGTTTGGCCTATTTTGATAATATAAGCAACATTGTGGGCAGCAATAGCGACACAGATGTTTTGAGCGGTCTTAATGATAACAGTGTTTACAGTATCAGCGGTATGGCTGCAGGAAGCTATAGCAGCGGAGGACAGAGCCTGAGTTTTGCCTCGATCGAAGGGCTTGCCGGAGGCAGCGGGGATGACCGGTTGGACTTTGGCTCAATTGATGAGGCATTATCAGTGCTTCTTTCCGGTGTGACCAACAACGGCTTTAGTGGCAGTGTTGAGGGCATAATCGCCGGATTTACAGGCATGAATGAGATTTTAGGTACAGCCCAGGCGGATAGCTTTACTGGACTAAATAATTCAGCCGTGTTCCAGCTATCAGACACAATCACCTACCGTTACAATAACATGGCTTTGAAATTGGGTAGTTTTGAGGTTCTCCGGGGTGGTAGTGGAAATGACAGTTTCGTTTTCGATAATAATGCAGTCTATACTGGTCATATCGACGGTCAAGGGGGCAAGGATACCCTGGATTACTCCCAGTATCAAACCGCGGTTACTTTAAAACTGACTGCTTTGGGTTCTATTGATGGATTTGACGGGGTAACAGTCGGATTGGGCAGTTTTTCCAATATCGACCGTTATGTGGGCAGTAATGCCAGTGGCGATGTCCTCACCGGTCTGGATGAAAATACCATCTGGAATCTACAGGGCTTCAAGCTATATACTTCCGGGGACCATAGCCTGGATTTGGCCGGGGTAGAGATTCTGCGAGGCGGTAATGGAGATGATACCTTCATTATTAAAGGTTCAATAAACTTCCTGCTGGATGGCGGGGGCGGAAATAATACTCTGGACTATAGCCAGTACAATAAAGCAATAAGCGTGGATCTGGAAAACTTGAGCGCCACTGGACTTAGTAGCTTTACCAACATACAGAACCTGATCGGCAGTCTTTATGCGGATACCTTGATTGGCTCTGATGCAGGGTCGACATTTATCATAACTGGTACTGATACAGGTTCGATCAACGGCACCTTAAGCTTCACCGGCTTTGAAAACCTGGTAGGAGGCAGTGGCAACGACATATTCTTAATCAGTGGCAGTGGTAATATCAGTGGCAAAGTAGATGGTGGGGCTGGAAATGATACCCTTGATTATAGCTATTATGACCAGGCGGTGACGGTCAATCTTGCCGATGGGATCGCTCCAGGTATTAATGATGGCGAGGAAACCGGCATCAGCAGTATTGAGAATATTACCGGCAGTGCTTTTGATGACACCCTAATCGGCGACGACGGTTCCAATATTATTAAGGGTGGCAGCGGTGACGACACCATAGATGGCAGAGCAGGCGACGATATCCTGGAAGGCGGCGACGGCAACGATGATCTCCAGGGTGGCAGCGGCAATGATATCTATAGATTCGCCAATAATTGGGGCCGTGATACCGTAAGCGATGATACCGGCGATATGGATGCATTGGACTTCAGCGCAGCAAGTGCAGATTTGGAAATAGACTTGGCCGCAGCTCAAGTCACGGCAGATTTGAACATGCTGAGCTACAGCGGAATTGAGAAAATAATCGCTGGTGCAGGCAATGACAAATTCTATATTGTTGGTTCTCAAAGTATGGATATATACAGCGGGCCCGGAGATGATTGCTTTATCTTTAGCAGCGATGGTTCATTAATGGGAATCATTGACGGTGAAAGCGGGCACGATACCTTGGATTATAGTGCATCCAATTCCGGAAGAAGGATTATTCTGACCGGCATTGGCCTCCAGGATGGATTTAATGGCGAAGAAATAGACAGCATAAGCGCAGGTTTCGCCAATATGGAAGGCTTTATCGGTGGGCAGGGAATGGATACATTCCAGGGCTTGGATGCTGATGCTGAATTCAATATCTATTCTGATAGGGTGGAATATAGTTCTGACGGACGAACAATGATTATAACCGGGGTAGAAAACCTGCTCGGTGGTAATGAAAATGATCAATTCATATTCCATGATCAGGCTCAACTGCCGGGCGACAGCAACAGCATCAACGGTCAAGGTGGAAGCAATACCCTGGATTACAGCAAGTATTCATCCGGACGGACCATAATCCTGACCGCACTGGGTTCCCTAAACGGCTTTGCCGGTAAGGACAGCAGCATGATGCAGAGCGTACTATTCTTTGACAATATTCAATTCCTGCGGGGCAGTGATGCAGGTTCAGATACCTTACAGGGACTTGATACCGACAGTATTTACAGGATTACCGGCACATCCACCGGCAGCTATGAAAATAACGGATACAGCCTGAGTTTTGTTGGTATTGAGATACTGAATGGTGGTAGCGGCCAGGACTGCCTGGACTTTAGCAGCATGGATTCCAGCCGTAATGTTTTCTTAAAGGGTATCAGTGCAAACGGATTTGCAGGAGACGAGGCAGCTATACCCGGCGGATTTACAGGCATGGATATACTGGTGGGATCAGTGAACACAGACACCTTCACCGGTCTGGATGAGGAAGCAAGCTTTATCATTACTGACACGGTAATGTACTGCTTTGACGATAAAACCCTCCGGTTAACCGCTTGGGAGAATCTGCTGGGTGGAAATAAGGATGACAGGTTCATTTTCGGTGATGGGGCTCACTTTGATGGACTACTGGATGGACGTGGCGGTAGCGATACCCTGGATTACTCAGCCTACCAGCAAAGGGTTATTGCGGTGGTAACCGGCGTGGGCGATGTGGACGGCTTTGCCGGCATAGCAGACGGATGGGGCAGCTTTACCAACATTGATGTTTATATAGGAAGCAAGGCTGATGATGATCAATTAAGCAGCCTGAATGTGGATACAGTTTGGGATCTGGAAGGCTTTAGAATCTATTCTGATGGAAAAGAATTGATTTTGAACGGGGTTGAGATCATAAAGGGAGGCAGCGGCAACGATACCTTCATTATCAGAGGTCCAACCGACTTGATTTTGGACGGCGGGGACGGCATCAATACCCTGGATTACAGCTATTATTATGAGGGGATAAAGGTTAACCTGCAGGACTTGACCGCTACCGGCATAATCCGCTTCAGCAACATCCAGGCGCTGATAGGCAGTGCTTATGTGGACACCTTGATTGGGTCTGATGCAGGGTCTATATTTAGCATCACTGGAACTGATACAGGTTCGGTTAACGGCACCTTAACCTTCACCGGCTTTGAAAACCTGGCGGGAGGTAGTGGCAATGATACCTTTGCCTTCACCGGCAATGGAAACCTTAGCGGTACGCTTGCAGGAGGTGCAGGTATAGATAGCCTTGATTACAGTGCCTATGGCAGTGGGGTTGTTGTTAATCTGACCGACGGAAAGGCTACTGGCATATTTGCTGGTGCTGACCATGGCTGCAGCAGCATTGAAAATGTAATTGGTAGTGCTTTTGATGACATTCTAATCGGCGACGACGGTTCCAATATTATTAAGGGTGGCAGCGGCGATGACAGCATAGATGGCAGGGCAGGCGACGATATCCTGGAAGGCGGCGACGGAAACGACTATCTCCAGGGCGGCAGTGGCAATGATATTTATAGTTTCGCCGATAATTGGGGCCAGGATATTCTTGTTGACAGCCTGGGAGAAAATAACAGCCTTGACTTTATGACCACCGTTGATTTGGATATCGATCTGGCAGCAGGCCTGGTAACCAGCGGTATTAATGGATTGGAGTTCTCTGGTATAAGTGTTATAAATGCTGGCTCTGGTAATGATATTTTCCGTATCTCCGGAACCCATCGTTATGTATTAAATGGCAGAGCCGGAAATGACACCTATCTCTTTACTGATCAGGGAAGGCTGATCGGTTCCATTGACGGCGGCAGCGGCAATGATATTCTGGATTACAGCGGGGATATTTCCACCATCCATACCGTACGGATCTTTGCTTTGAACGGTAGGGGTAGCCAGGATGGGTTTGCCGGTATAGAGAATTCAACCATAGTTTCAGGATTTGATAATATTGATTCAATCAAGGGCGGCTTGGGTATGGATACCCTGCAGGGTATCAACTCCAATGCAATATTTGATATCCATAGTGATCGTATTGAATACACTGTTGGCGCCAATAAGCTCCTGTTCACCTTAATAGAAAACCTGGTGGGCGGCGATGCCGATGATACTTTCCGATTCCATGGCAATGCACAATTACCCGGGTTGCACAACAGTATTGATGGCAAGAGTGGACAGGATACCCTGGACTATAGCTTCTATGACGATCCGATTACGGTTTACCTGATCGGTGGCGTATGCACGGGAGTAAATGACGGTGTAGCCGGTATCGAAAATGTAATAGGCAGTCCTTGGGATGATAAGATATATGGTAATCATCAAGCCAACATTTTAAATGGCGGTGGCGGAAACGACCAGCTCTATGGTTGGGGCGGAGACGATATACTGATCGGCGGAAGCGGCGATGATTATCTGGATGGTGGAGAGGGCAATGATAACGTAGACTATAGTGATAATAGCCAGGCAGGAATTATAATTTCCCTGCTGAATGGTTCAGCCAGCAGCGAAGAAAGTGGCAATGACACCTTGATGGCTGTGGAAAATGTAATCGGTACCATCTGGGCGGATGAAATAAGCGGTGATAATAATGACAACATTATTTACGGCAATGGCGGAGATGACATTCTAATCGGCTTGGGCGGCAACGATACCTATGTCTTTGCCCCAGGATGGGGTCAGGTAAATGTGATTGATTCCTCTGGTACCGATACCTTGGATTTCTCAGCCCTGAATCAGGATCTGACCTTTATCATCGGCAACACGCTATTAACCGTGACTGATGGAACCAATATGCTCAATAATACCGGAGTAGAGATCGAAAGGCTGATAGCTGGATCAGGTGATGATAGCTTCAAGTTTGTAGGTACGGGTGTATTAAAAGGCTCATTGGATGGCGGAGCAGGCCGCAACAGTCTGGATCTGTCAGCCTATGAAAAGGGGGTCAATATAATCCTGAGCGCATGGGGAAGCCAAAATGCTTATGCAGGTTCTTCCTCAACAGTAAGCGGTGGATTTGACAATATAGGAGTCTTAATCGGCAGCCCGGGCGAAGATACTTTAAGCGGATTCAATGCTGACAGCATCTGGACCCTGGACGGTGACAACAACAGCTATAGGGTTGTGGACAGCGACAGACTTATAAACTTCAGTCAATTTGAGAAACTGCAGGGTGGTAATCTGAATGATATTTACATCATTAAAGCGGGTGAGCAGGCAGTTGACATCCAGGCTGGAGGAGGCCATGACCGTCTGGTAATGGAGGATGGTTCTATTTTAGCTGGCCGGTTTGATGGGCAGGGTGGTTATGATACTCTTGATTACCGCAATGTAACCGGCTCGGTTGTAGTTGAGCTTTCCGAACTGCTGGGTTATACTGATGGTTTTGATGGCATAATAAGTTTCATTAATAATGGTTTTGCTAATATTCAGGCTATTCTTAGCGGTAGCGGCAGCGATGAGTTCTACGGGCGGGATGTCGAGGCGGTATTCAATTTGCTATCATCTGGCAGTTATTACCAGGACGTATCCAGCCAGCGTATGCTTGATTTCGCTGGATTCGAAAGCCTGTTTGGCGGCTCTGAGGTAGATATATTCAATATTTCCGGCAGCTACAGCCTTGATCTGTATGGCCGGGGCGGCGATGACCTCTTTAACTTCCTGGGTGCCGGAACTATAAACGGTTTCATAGACGGTGGCCATGGCAACGACATCCTTGATTACAGCGGCTATGATTCAGCACGGTTAATTGACCTGACCTCCTTGGGCTCAATTGACGGGTTTAATGGAACTGAAAACAGCATAAGCCATGAATTCCGCAATATTAACCAGCTGGTGGGCAGTGATTATGCTGATTCCCTGCAGGGTCTGGAAAGTGACGCCATATGGCTGATTAGTGGAACCGTAAACCGGTATGAAACTCAGGGAACTTCCCTACTATTTGAGGGAATTGAAAATCTGATCGGTGAAGAAGGTCAGGACACTTTCCGCTTCCATGATGCTGCGGTTCTGGGCGGCAGTATTGATGGTGGTTCCGGAGGAGGTAATACCCTGGATTATGCTTGGTATAGCACGGTATTGAATGTTGTTCTTAACGGAGCAACAGAAGATGGATTTACCGGTACCGAGGCCAGCACCCTGGGTGGTAGTTTTGCTGGAATAAACACCATCATCGGAGGCAGCGCTTCAGATATTTTGAACACCCTGGACAGTGACAGTGAATTCACTATTAACGGTGACAATGCCGGAAGTTATAAGACTAATGAATACGTCTTGGCTTTTACCGGAATTGATAACCTTAATGCAGGCGATGCAAATGATACCTTTAAGTTTATTGACGCTGGCAGGCTGAGCGGTTATATCAATGCCGGCGGTGGTGTAGATACCATGGATTACAGCCAGTATGGAAGCGGCGTAATAGTAAGCCTGGTTGAGGGTAAAGCATCCAATATCAATAATGGTGCCACCCAAATGCTTACTGGCTTTGAAAATCTGATCGGTTCGCAATATGATGACCGTCTCACTGGTGACAGCGGAGACAATGTGATAACTGGAAATAAAGGTAATGATATTCTGATCGGCCTGGGTGGGGATGATACTTATGTCTTTGCTGATGAGTGGGGCTCAGACGATCTGATTGAAATTGCCGGCGAGGGTAACGATATTCTAGACTTTACGGCCGTGACAGTGGATCTGCTCTTTACCATAGGAACTGATTTCACGGTGGCCGATGGCCAGAATATATTGAACCATAATGGCGGGCAACTTGAACATCTGCTGGGCGGCAGCGGAAATGATAGCTTTGTCTTGGTGGGCAACGGTGTTGTAAACGGCAGTATTGACGGCAGAGCTGGAAACAATACCCTGGATTACAGCAACTACCATGCTCCGGTCTTCATAGACCTGCAGAATTCTACTGCTACCGGATTGGGAAGCTTCGATAATATATCAATTTTCACTGGCAGCAGCAATAGCGATACAATTATTGGTGCTGATACAGACAACATCTTCCAGATTAGTGATACCAATGCCGGAACCATTAATGAGCTAATCAGCTTCAGTGGATTTGAGAATTTGATCGGCGGTAGCGGCAATGATAGCTTCATCTTTGTAGGCAGTGGGGTTCTAGACGGTAATATTGATGGAGGAGCAGGAAATAATACTCTGGATTACACTAATTACGACTCAGCGGTAACAGTCGATTTGCAGAAGGTGATTGCCAGTGGCTTAAGCAGTTTCGCCAGGATTCAAATTCTAAAGGGCAGCGGTTTTGATGATACCCTGATTGGTCCTGAAGCCGGTACCAGATACGATATTGATGGCAATCATACCGGTATTGTTAATACAGATTTCTTCTTCAGTAAGATTGAGAATCTGTTTGGAGGCAGCAATGCAGACCTGTTTATTATCAAAGGCAACTCCAGAATCAACCTCTATGGCGGCGACGGTGACGATACTTTCCGCTTGACCAATGGCGCTGAGTTCGAGGGCATCCTGGATGGGGAAGAGGGCAATGATACCCTGGATTACCAGGAGTATGGCACTGGAGTGCAGGTAAACCTGAGCAGCGAAACTGAAACCTACGAAGAACAGGATTATGATGCTCAATCAGCTACCGGAATCAATGGTGGAGCAGCTTATGGCTTTACTGGAATAGAATCAGTACAGGGTAGTCAGTACAATGATATCCTCTTCGGATCCAGTATTTCCAACACCATCAATGGAGATAGAGGTGATGATATCCTGATCGGCGGTGCCGGAGATGACATCTATCTCTTTGGGGATGATTGGGGCAGTGATACCATAATTGAATTAAGCAATGGTGGCAGCGATACCATAAGCTTTGCCCTGGCCACCAGGGATCTGACCTTCAGCACCCAAATGACAGATAAGCGCAGACTTGGCATTTTAGTCAGCGACGGGGTTTACCAATTGAGTTATGAAACAACTAATCTAAAAGCATTGCAGGGCGGCCGGGGCCATGATACTTTCAATATGAATGGAACCGCTCCCGCCAATGTATACGGCGGTGCCGGCAACGATACTTTCAATATCAATGGAAGCATTGCTGCCAATCTGTATGGAGAAGCTGGCGATGATAGATTTGTTCAAAACGACAACAGCAGCCTGACCGGTAGCATTGATGGAGGTACCGGGCTGGATACCCTGGACTTCTCCAATTCAAGCAGAACTAGAAACATTACCGTAACAGCGGCAACGGAGGATGGATTCTCCGGACAGCAGAATTCCATCAGCCAGGGATTTGCCAATATAAACGTGCTAATTGGAAGCAGCGCCAACAATGATACCTTTACCGGACCCAATACTGACAGTGTTTATACTTTGGACGATTACATTACATTGGAGGCTTATGGATTTATCTTAAGCTTTATCGGCTATGAAAACCTGTTAGGTGGTAATGCTGATGATATCTTCAGGTTCACTGGCAGTTCCGAGTTTAAAGGCACCCTGGGTGGCGGTGCTGGCATCGATACCTTGGATTACAGTGCCTATAACAGCAGCGTTCGAGTAGACCTGGGTACCGGGGCAGGTACTGCTATTAATAGCGATAAAAACGGCAGTATCAGCGGTATCGAGAATGTCATTGGCAGTTCCTTTGGTAATACCCTAATCGGTAACAACTCCGACAACGTTCTGGTCGGCGGAACTGGTGATGATGTGATAAGAGGAGCGGGTGGAAACGATCTTCTTATCGGTGGGGCCGGCAATGATATCCTGGATGGTGGAACCGGTATCGACACCGTTGATTACAGCAGTAATACCAGCTCTGGAATTGAACTCTCGCTGGCAGAGGGAATAGCTACTAGCAGTGAGAGCGGTATTGATACTCTGGTGGGTATTGAGAATGTGATAGGTACATCATTTAATGATACCATTACTGGTGACAGTGCCGATAACCGTCTGGAAGGACGAGGCGGTGATGACATCATCAGCGGCGGTGCTGGAAATGACATGCTACTGGGCGGAGAAGGTAATGACATCATCGATGGCGGTGACGGAAATGATACCCTTATAGCCGGCCAGGGTAATGATACTCTTAAAGGCGGTAACGGTAATGATACCTACAGTTTTGACCAGGATTGGGAACAGGCGGTAATCATAGAAACAGCAGATGATGGAGTGGATACCCTTGATTTCTCAGCTCTGTCCTGGGATCTGTACTTCACGCTCAGGCCGGAGGCAGGATCAGTAAGCAGTGGTTTAAGCAGCGTAAGCTGGAGTGGAATTACCCCTGAAGTTATGCTTGGCGGTTCGGGCAATGATACCTTCGCCTGGGAAAACGGCGCCTACCTGCCGGTGACTATAAATGGCGGCGGTGGCAAGAATACTTTGGACTATAGCAATTATGGTTCAGCCATTACCTTGAATCTGCAAAACAGTACGGCCACAGGCTTGAGCGGATTTACTGGAATCCACTCCCTGATTGGCAGTGCTTTGGCCGACAACCTGATTGGATTTAATGGGGACACAGTATTTACTATTACGGACGTGAATGCAGGTATGGTCAATGGCAGCTTCAGCTTTACTGGAATTGAGAATCTGACTGGCGGCAATGGCCAGGATCGGTTTGCCTTCATAGGTAATGGCAGATTGACCGGCAGCATCAATGGTGGCAGTGGCAGCAATATTATGGACTACCATGAATACACTGGCGGCGCGGTAGAGATTAGCCTGGGTTCAAATCAGGCCACTGGTCTGGGAGGAACCTTCAATAACATAGCTTCCTTCATCGGAAGTTCAGAAGTAGACGGAATTACCGGACCTGATACCGGTACCCTCTTCCAGGTAACCGGAGTTGACCAGATTATTGTGAACGGGATACATTTCACTGGATTCGAAAGTCTGACTGGTGGCAGCGGAAACGACACCTTTAAATTCAATAACGGTACTGGTGTCACGGGAACCATTGACGGAGGTGCGGGAAGAGATACTATTGACTTTAGTGCCTATACCTCAGGAGTAACAGTTGACCTGGCAGCAGGGCTAATAGCAGTCCAAGATTTAGAGGGCAGCATTAGCAACGTGGAAGATATTATCGGAGGCCAGGGTGATGATAAGCTTACCGGCAATGATGAGGACAATATAATCATCGGCGGTGGGGGCAAAGACATTATGAGGGGCGGCCCAGGAAATGACCAGTATATCTTTAATGCCGACTGGGGCATCGGGGATGAAATAGTTGATACGGAAGGTGAGGACACGGTTACATTTGCCAGCCTTACTGTTCCGCTGAGCTTCAACTTGAATGAAGGAGCCTGGGTCATCAGCGACGGAATCAATACCCTCTTACACAGCGGTTATACCATAGAAAGGATCATCAGCGGCAGCGGCAATGATACCTTTATAATCAGCGGATCTGCCAAGGGTCATTTATTCGGCGGCAGCGGTGATGATTCATTCATATTCATCGAATCCGGCAGTTTGGAAGGCAGCATCGACGGCGGTAGCGGAGTCAACCACATTGATTACCGGGAATACAAGGGTGGAAATGTTATCGTAAACCTGGCTGAAAATAAAGTAAGCAGTATAAATAGCAGTTTCAGTTTCATGGATGTATTCAGGTTCTGGGGCAGCCCGGCCGTTGATGAAATAATCGGTGAGGATAAAGACAATATCTTCAATATAACTGGAAGCAATGCCGGCAACGTCAATGGACTATACTACTTTGACGGATTTGAAAAACTGACCGGCGGCAGCGGCAACGATACCTTTATTATGGGAAGCAACGCCATTATCGGTACCGTGGCAGGCGGCAGCGGGGAGGATATACTGAATTATGCTGGCTACCTGCGGGCAATAAATATAAGCATAAGTGGTGTAGATTCAACCGGCTGGTCCGGTATCGAGTCCGGCCTTACCGGTGGATTCAGTGGAATCGATATCGTGCAGGGAAGCTCACGCAGTGATTCCTTTACCGGAATGAATGAAATAGCTACCTTCGACCTGGCTCCAGACAGCATGGTTTATCGAGTCCATGGTTTCAGTCTCCAGCTGATCTCATTGGAAAATATCTTTGGTGGCAATCAGGCCGATACCTTTAATATTAACGGAACCTTGAACCTTAACCTTTCCGGGGCAGAAGGCGACGATACCTTTATCTTCCAGGATAAGGCGGTACTGAATGGCAGCCTGGATGGAGGCGAGGGCAAGGACCGGATCGACTGGTCCCTCTATCAAAGTGCGCAAAAAGCAGTATTGACCGGCCTGGGTTCAGTTGATGGATTTAACGGTACTCTGGGCATTATTCGTAGCGCTTTCCTGAACATCAATGGCCTGGTCGGCAGTGCAAGAGGTGACACCCTGACCGGGGTCAATAATGACGCAGTATTTAATCTCAGCACAGGTCAATACAGCAGCGGCAATACTTTGGACTTCAGCGGATTTGCAATTCTACAGGGAGGCCAGGGCAATGATACTTTCATAATTAGTGAAGAAAGTGATTTTGCCGGCAAGATTGACGGTGGTGCGGGTGGAATCGATACCCTGGATTATTCCGGCTATAAGGCCCAAGTCACTGTAGATCTAGCCAAAGGAACAGGCACTGGCATAAATAGCGCAAATGAGAAGAGCATAAGCGGAATTGAAAAGATAATCGGATCCATCACCCACGATAATAATCTAAAGGGTGATAACGGCAACAACATTTTCGTAGCTGGATCAGCCAACAACATCCTGGCTGGCGGCAAGGGCAACGATACCTATATTTTCCTGGCAGGTTGGGGAACAACCACTATACTTGAAAACAACAACGAAGGTACAGATACCCTGGATGCTTCGGCTATTGATAGCAAGCTGACTTTCTACTTCGAAAATGATGGTCACCGGGTAGTGAATGAAGATGGCAATACCATTAGTTGTGATAATAATGTAGAAAACTATATGGGCGGATCCAATGATGATACCTTCAGGTTCCGGGATGAAGCGGTGGTTAGAGGCACCATTGACGGAGGCCAGGGCCATGACCTGTTGAGCTTTATTGACTACCAAAGCGGACGTAGTATTGTTCTATCAGGCTTGGGTTCACAGGATGGCTTCCAGGGACGTGATGACAGTATCAAGAATGGATTTGACAACATCAATGAGATCCATGGCAGTTTATATACGGATTCCATCAAAGGACTGAACGGCAGCGCCCTTTGGACCTTGGAAACAGGCAAGGTCAGCTACGCTGCATTAGGTCGAACCATAGAACTGGCTGCAGTTGAAAAGCTGCTGGGCGGCTCAGGTGCAGACACCTTCAGTCTGAAGGACGGAGCAAGTCATGAGGGCAGTCTGGACGGAGGAGACGGCATAGACTTGCTCGATTACAGCCTATACACTACAGCGGTATCAGTGAATCTGAGTGACGGCAGCAGCACCGGCATTAGCGGAAGCATTTCAGGATTTGAAAATGTGACCGGGGGCAGTGGCGATGACCATATTACCGGTGACAGCAAAAACAATGTGATTATTGGCGGGCCAGGTAACGATACTATCTACGGCCAAGCCGGCCATGATACTCTGATTGGCGGAACCGGTGATGACGTTCTCTACGGCGGAGCTGGAAATGACACTTACAGATTCGAAGATAACTGGGGTAGTGACAGTATTATTGAAAGTGATGGTGAAGGGAATTCTATCCTGGATCTGGCTACTATCCTTGCAGACCTTACCATTACTATAGCTGAAAGCGGAGTTCTGATAGACGATGCAAGCAATAATAGCCTGAGTCATTCCACCCTGGAGATTAGTGCCATAAATAGCGGCTCAGGAATGGACACCTTTAAGATAGAAGCTGACATGAATGCTGCTCTTTACGGTGGAGATGGCGATGACCGATTTGTTCTGGCTGACGGAATTAAATACAGCGGTTTGTTAGACGGCCAGAGCGGAAGCGATACTGTTGATTTCAGCAAGTACACTACGGGTAGGAATATATTGCTTACTGATACAGGGGCTATTGACGGCTTCCAGGGTCGGGAGAACAGCCTCCAGACTGGCTTTACCAATATCGACAACTTGCTTGGTAGTATGGCAGCCGACACCTTGACCGGTATCAACCGCGATTCGACCTTTAAGCTTAGCCATGACTACAGCTACAGCAGTTACGGTCGGCTACTAAGCTTTGAAGCTATTGAAACTTTGGCCGGCGGTAGCGGAAATGATCGTTTCGAGATTTTCGGCGATCAAAGCTTTGACCTACTGGGAGGAGTCGGCAATGATTGCTTTGTGTTTGCAGACCAAGCCAGCTTAAACGGCACCCTGGACGGTCAGGCAGGTAGTGACAGCTTGGACTTCTCTGCTTATACTACCCCACGCAACTTCATACTGCTGGGTACCGGCAGCTCCGGAGGATTTAAAGGTAGCGAATCCAGCCTGGGACAGTTTGACAGTATAAACTCGATAACCGGCAGTCTGGCCACTGACTCCATCACCGGACTGGATGCGGCAGCCACCTGGCAAGTTGGCAGCAATAGTTCTTATACCTCAGGCGGTTCAAGCCTGGCCATGACTGGTATTGAAAACCTGTTAGGTGGAGCCGGGGAAGATAAGTTTGTACTGCAGAAAGGGTATGAGCTGGAAGGTCTAATTGATGGTCGCGGCGGTGACGATACTTTGGATTACAGCAACTATGTTTATGGAAGCGTAATTAACTTTGACCTGAACCAGGGCTCGGCCAATGCCATAAGCGGTGGTATCACCAGCATAAAGAACGTAATACTGCCTGAAAAACCGGGAGATCAGCCTCCATATTCTGGCGGCGGCGGTGGTGGCGGAGCTCCACCCAAACCGGAAGGTCAAATGATATACCGGGAAACCGGAGGGATAATTGAGTCCCTGGGAGTCATTGTGGAAGTACCAGTCTTGACCTTGCCCCAGGATGCAGCATTTACCATTAAGGAAATTGATGTCCTGAATGCAGCTGACTATATTCCTGAAGGTCTGCTTGTGAAACTGGGTAGCAAGATCTATGATATTAATACCAGTGGGCCAAATCAATTTGGAGATAATAATTTCATCACCATCAAGATTCCTTATGATCCTAGCAAGATTGAGGAAGGGGAACACCCGGTAGTTCACTACTTTGACGAGATAAGCGGTCAATGGATTGAGATACCATCTACCAAGGAATTTGATGCCAATACCGGTCTGTGGATGGCGGTGATTAAAGTAAACCATCTTACCAGGTTTGCTGTGTTCAGTACCAATCTGGATATTAAACTCTTAATTGGATCACCATTGGTCACAGTAGGCAAACAGGAGTATCTGCTGGATGCGGTGCCCTACATTGACGCCAAGGCCTGGAGGACTATGGCTCCGGTCCGCTTTATAAGCGAAACCATGGGGGCTCAAGTAGAATGGAACGCTGTTGAGCGTAAGGTTCTGATCAAGAAAGACGGCCAGGAGATTATTCTCACCATTGGTTCCAATATCGCTTATGTAAATGGGCAGGAAGTGCTTATGGATTGTGCTCCACAGATACAAGCGCCTGGCAGAACCTTTGTTCCCGTGCGCTTTATCAGCGAAACTTTGGGTGCCAGGGTGGAATACAACAGCGAAAAGAGGGAAGTAACAATATACCATTAGAAGATGCAATCTATTTGGGGTTATACTTCCCAGAGCCTATCCAAATGCTGGTTAACAGCAAGCAAACCCAGTATTCAAGCCTGTATCAAATAAATGATACAGGCTTACTCCTCTTATTTGAAGAACCATGCGAAGAGCAGATTTGATAAGTTGAAAATCAATGTCATGGCTGGCCCAATCAGATTTTTTCTTAAAGGGTCAAAACGCTGCTTGGCAAGATGTGATGGAGGAGTAATTTCGAAACAGGACGGCCAGGGAAAATGCAGAATGGAGAATCCTTATAACAATGACCGCCTGCTGGTTCCAATGGGGGAAAAAGGAGAGCCAAGTAAATGGTTACTCTCAGGGCCATGAGGGTATTGAAGAGATATCCGGGGTAATACCATCATCTACATGTTATGCATAATATTTACTATAGTTTAACAATATGGTAACCTATTAATAACTCATCTTTGTTGCCATTATTATGCTCGCCAGTTTATCTTTTTGAACCTGGTCCTAGTGAGTACTTGGTTTACAGATTAACACCTTATGGTAATTTTTAGCTTCATCCTTCTGTTACTTTAGTTTCCGCTTTTTATAACCGCATCCAGGCGGGTATTCATTTCGCTTGCTTCATAGGTTCACCCAGGTTCCTATGCCGGCAAGTCATACACAGTGAATACCCTCATCCTTCGTAAAAAACACCATTTTTAGTAATAAGCAAATCATAGGGGAATAAAGCTTTCTTATTGCTCTTTTAGCAATAAGGGAATGCCTATATTTGACTATAGCTGGAAACACTGCGAAGTTAGGAGGTGTATTGGCCGGACAGCTGAATTCTGGAAACAATGGCGGAAGACCAACGAATAATGTAACTTTGATGTTTCAATTTTTTATTTAAAGCTTGAAGCTAAAGGAAAATTGCTTTGATGTAGATCTGGTCTTACTCTCCTGCGGGAGGGGATTTATCAATAAGGAGGGGTTTAAGTTATGAGCAATACTGTTGTAGCAGGTAAAAAAATTCCTGGTAGGGTTAGCAGGACACTTGATGTAGGGGATTTTTCTATTTTGCACCAGCTTACCTGGTTCAATATGGCAGTTCACAGCAATTCGGAGTATGCAAAGAATACCTGGTTTAAAGAACGTTCTCTGGCTGCTCCGGTAATATTCGTGGTTGCAGACGGTCTAATACATCATGCAGATACCATAGCTTATCTATTGGAAGGAGATGGCTATGAAATTTATGCCTATGTAGGAGTAGATAATGTAAAAATCACCAGCCCGGTTTTATTCGGTGATACCCTTACAGCTGAGGCAGAAGTAGTTGATTTCCGGCCTACTAAAAACCCGGAGATGAATCTTTTTGTTTATAAGAACAAATGTTTTAATCAGCGTGGTCAGCAGGTAATTGAGTACCAAAGCTCTATGTTAGCCAAGAAAAAAGCGTAAAGGCTCTGAAATCAGACCGGCCTCCCAATATGCTTATACAAAGATTGGCAGATAGTATCTTGACTGTAAATACACAGACTATATGTTAAAATTGGGAAAATTGATTATAGCGGAAAGAGGTGTGTTTATGGATTTCAAGCTTTCGGAAGAACAGGAATTGATTAAGTCCAACGTGCGCGAGTTTGCCCTGAAGTACATTGAACCAGTGGCCGCAGAAATTGATGCTGACAGTAAACAACCGGTAGAAATATTTGAAAAGCTGGGAGAATTAGGCATGATGGGTATCTCCTATCCCGCCCAATACGGAGGTGGGGGAGCGGAATTCCTTACTACCATGTTGGTCACTGAAGAATTGGCCCGTTCCTGTGCCACCACTGCTTTTCTCCATTCGTACAGCTACGGATTGGTAGGGCATCCCATACTTACATTTGCTAATGAGGAGCAAAAACAAAGGTGGATGCCGGGACTGGCTTCCGGTAAACTGGTGGGCGCCTTTGCCCTAACCGAACCTGGAGCCGGAACTGATGTTAGTTCCGCCACCACCGTTGCAGTAAAAAAAGGCAATGAGTATATTTTGAATGGAAGCAAAACGTTTATTACCAACGCTATTCTGGCTGATGTCTTTGTTGCTTTTGCCTATACCGACCGTTCGGCAGGAGCCAAAGGGATGAGTGCTTTCCTTATTCCCAAAGGGACCCCGGGTTTATTGTTGGGACAACACTTTGAAAAAATGGGAGTCCGGGGTTCCCAGACCTCAGAAGTGGTGTTTAAAGACTGTGTAGTACCTGCTGATTGTCTGCTGGGACAGGAGGGGCAAGGCTTCAAGATTGCTATGAGTGCTCTGGATGTTGGCCGTATAGGGATCGCTGCTATGTCCACCGGGATAGCCCAGGGTTGCCTGGATGAATCGGTGAAATACTCCAAGGAACGGGTGCAGTTCAAAAAGCCCATTGCCAGTCAACAGGCCATTCAGTGGTTTATAGCCAATATGGCAGTTGATATTGATGCTGCCCGTTTCCTTTATATGTACGCGGCCTGGCTTAAAGACCAAGGTCGTCCCTACAGTGTGGCGGCATCCAAAGCCAAACTTTTCTGTTCGGAATGTGCCGCCCGGCACAGTACTAAAGCAGTGCAGATTCAAGGTGGCTATGGCTTCGTTAAAGGTTCGAAAGCTGAGCGCTTTTACCGGGACGTGAAATTAACTGAAATCGGCGAAGGAACCTCCGAAGCTCAGCGCATGATCATAGCTGGTTCAGTTTTGCGCTAGGATAGATACGAGACAGGAGATTGCTCCTGTCTCAGCATTAAGCTATGGTCCAGTATTATGAATCTCCCCTTTTTAGCGAGGAAAAAGGGGAGATTCTTCTTGCCTATTGATTAACTCCCGGTCTGGCTTTATAATTTGGATGTAGTACTTTTAAATCACAATAGGAAGTACGGATTAAAATTATAGGCCAAAGAATTGTAAAGGTAGAACGGGAGGAAAGTAATAATGCCTATAACTGAAATACTGGAGCGCAATGCTGTTTTGTATGGGGACGAAATCTGTCTTACCGAAATCAACATGGATCTTCAGGAAAGTCATAATGTAACCTGGCTGGAATATGAGCTGATAGAGAACAGTCCGGCCGGTGAATACCGCAGGGATATGACCTGGCGGGTATTCGATGAGAAAGCCAATCGATTTGCCAATCTGCTTCGTAAAAGAGGGATAAAAAAAGGGGATAAGGTAGCTATTCTTTTGATGAATTGCTTGGAGTGGCTACCCATTTATTTTGGTATATTAAAAGCCGGTGCTATTGCAGTCCCCTTAAACTTCCGTTACACGGGGGAAGAAATAAAATATTGCTTGAATCTGTCAGAGACGGTGGGTTTAATTTTTGGACCGGAATTTATCGATCGGATGGAAAGCATTTATCAGGACTTATCTGCAGTAAGGATACTGTTCTATGCTGGTGAAAATCGTCCACCCTTTGCCGAAAGCTATGACCGTCTTACTGCCAATTGTTCTTCAGAGTCTCCTTCCGTAAGCTTATCAGATCAGGATGAAGCGGTTATTTATTTTTCTTCCGGGACTACTGGTTTTCCCAAAGCCATTCTCCATAATCACCAGAGCTTGATGGCTGCTACTTATACTGAACGGGAACATCATGGGCAAAACCGGGAAGATAACTTTTTGTGTATTCCACCTCTTTATCATACCGGAGCCAAGATGCATTGGTTCGGCAGCCTGTTGGCTGGTAGCAAGGCCGTACTGTTGCGGGGAGTTAAACCGGAATGGATACTAAAAACCGTGTCAGAAGAGAGAATTACCATTGTATGGCTTCTGGTTCCCTGGGCTCAGGACATCCTGGATGCTATTGAAAGTGGAGTGGTAAATTTAGAGGATTATAATCTCTCCCAGTGGAGATTGATGCATATCGGGGCACAGCCGGTTCCGCCCAGTCTGATCAGAAGGTGGAAGAAGTATTTTCCCCATCATCTTTATGATACCAATTATGGTCTTAGTGAAGCCATTGGACCCGGTTGCGTGCATTTGGGTATTGAGAATATTCATAAAGTAGGAGCCATAGGGATACCAGGTTACGGCTGGGAGGTTAAAATATGTGACGAAAATGGCTGTACCGTAAAGCAGGGACAGGTAGGGGAATTAGTGGTTAAGGGACCTGGACTTATGAAGTGTTACTACAACGATCCCGAAGCAACGGCAGCCGTACTTAAGGAAGGCTGGCTATATACCGGAGATATGGCTCAGATGGATGAAGACGGCTTTATCTACCTCGTAGACCGGAAGAAAGATGTAATAATTAGCGGTGGAGAAAACATATATCCGGTACAGATAGAAGATTTTCTGCGGGCTCATGATGCCATTAAGGATGTGGCGGTCATTGGATTACCGGATAAACGTCTGGGAGAAATAGCGGCAGCTATCATAGAAGTAAAACCTGATCATTCCTGCACTGAAGAAGAAATCAGGGTCTACTGTGCTCCTATGCCCCGTTATAAGCGACCGCGAGTGATCATTTTCGATGAGATACCCCGCAATCCTACCGGCAAAATAGAAAAACCTCGACTGCGGGAAAAATACGGGGCCACCAGCATAGTTGCCGCCCAAACTCGAAGCTGATCCATAAGTTAACTTAGGGGCCTGGCCCCTAAGTTAACTTTCCAATTGGCTTTTGAATTGCTCCAGGCCTATGCGCTCGATATATTTTCCTAAACGTTCATTTTTATTAGCTTCCTGGGCATATACCTGCACAATCTTGTCCACCTTTTCCAGCACCTGTTCTTCATCCAGGCCTTCATAAATGGTCTTGGCAATACGAGGTGTTACTCCGCCATTGCCACCTACCATCAGCTTAAAACCTTTGGGCATGCCCATTATTCCTACGTCCCGAAAGTGATTTTCTCCACAGGAGTTGGCACATCCGCTTATGCCCATTTTGAACTTATTGGGCAGTTCCATACCATGATAACGTTCATCCAGTTTTAATCCCAGGCTGACAGAATCCTGCTGGCCTCGTTTGCAAAAGGTGGTTCCGGGGCAAAACTTTATGCTGCGGACGCAGAGTCCGATAGCATGACTGGGTTTCATATCCAGGTCCTGCCATACATTATCCAGGTCTTCTTCCTTTAAACCTACAATAGCCAAACGTTGAGCTGAAGTCAGCTTCAGGGCCTGGGCATTATATTTTTCCGCTACATCGGCTATTTTCCTTAACGCTTCCGGACTTACTAAACCTCCCGGCATATGAGGAACTACCGCATAGCTCTCTTTATCCCGTTGAAGTACCGCACCCTTGTCTAATAAATCTTTGGCCGTCATTTTTATCATCCTCCTATAGTAGAATGGAACTTTGCTCTTTAGTATATTATCTTTACTTATCAACAAATCATGCGGAAATTGAAGAGCTATACCTGGATATAAAAATAGAGGATGGCGGCTGATGCCAGGAACAGTGATTATTAGACACTACCCAGAAGCGATAAAAAGGTTACAGGTATGTATACCTGGGTATTGACCAGGGTTCCGCTAGTAAAGTTTTCAAATATTAAAATGCCGGTATAATGGTAATTCCATCCCGGAAACAAGTGCGCAAAACGGAAAATTAAATGGCATAAATTTTGCATATTGATTGTTATAATATTCACAAAAAACCTGAGGAGAAAGATAATATGGGTTGAAAGTCCTTGTAATACCGGCAATATTGAATATTCTATCCCTTGGTGCCTGAGACCACCCCTATCCATAATTGTAACCTGTAGCGCCGACAGTATCTTTGTAATAGGGAAGAAAGAAGATATGATTGGTTTAATTTTTCTGACCAAAGATGGTACAATATATATGTCATTTAATGTCGGAATAAGGGAGTAAGCGGGTAATTATATGCAAGAATTATATTTTGATTATTCCAATATATGTGATTCGTTGAAACAGAATCCAAACGCTTTTTTTATGGCTGTTGATATAAACGGGAATATAAGAAAGATCAGCCAAACTCTGCTGGACCTGCTGGGATTACGTGAAGAAGACGCGCTAGGGAAGTGCTTTATGGATATTGTTCCCGACGGAAAGCTCCTGGAGGTCCTAAAAAGGGGTCATATTGACGAAGCCGACACTTTAAGTATAAATGGTCGTGATACCGTTGTGACCAGAATACCTATAAAGAAGAATCAGCAGGTGGTAGGAGCATTCATTTACAGCCTGTTCTTTGACATTTCTAAAGCTGAGTATCTGATAAAAGAGTATCAGAAAAACAAACCCAAGTTTAATAGAATACTGGATCAGGTGATCGGGAGTCCCAATATGGGTTATATTGTCATCGATAAGGAGATGAAGGTTACCCATGTTAACCAAACCTACCTGGATATTTTGGGAAGGAGCCTGGAAGAAACCATTGGTCGGCCAATAATGGAAGTATCCCCTTATTCCAAGCTCCCCCGGGTAATAGAAACGGGTTTGCCGGATAAAGTGGATGTATGGGCAGTAAACGGCAATAATATGATAGTGAATCGTTTGCCTATTATGCAAAATAATGAGGTCATTGGAGCTATTGGGCATACCCTGGTGCTGGATATTTCCGTACCCAAATTCCTGGTCAACAAATTGCAGGAAACCAATCTGGAATTTAATGTAATATTTCAGGGCCTTATCGAAAGCCCTTATGCTGCCTATACTATTGTGGATAAAGACGGCTATATAACGGTAATGAATAATACTTACCTGGATATTATCAAAAAGCGGCGCAGTGAAGTAATAGGTAAACACATATTGGATATTATGCCTCACTCCAAACTATTGGAAACTTTGAAATCAGGACGCATGGATACCGCAGATGTATGGCCTATTGTAGAAGGAAGGGACATTATTGTCAATCGTTTGCCCATTAAGGAAAATGGCGAAATAATCGGGGCCATAGAACATAGTTTGGTGCTGGATATTTCTGGAGCTAAAATCTTATTGAAAAAACTCCAGGAAACAGAAAGAGAATTAAACCTGTATAAAGATGAAGTGCGTGCCATGTATCATGCCAAATGGACCTTCGATGACCTTAAAGGAAGCAGTCACGAATTTATAACGATTAAAGCCATGGCCAAGCAGTTTTCCCAGACATCATCAACCTTGTTGATTACCGGGGAAAGCGGGACCGGTAAAGAACTATTCGCACAGGCCATTCATAATGCCAGTAACAGAAAAAACGGACCCTTTATAAGAATAAATTGTGCTGCCCTGCCCGAAAACCTTTTGGAGTCAGAATTATTCGGATATGAAGAAGGTGCTTTTACCGGAGCGAAAAAAGGAGGTAAACCCGGTAAATTTGAACTGGCTAAAGGTGGTACCATATTCCTGGACGAGATAGGTGATATGCCTATGACTATGCAGACTAAACTCTTATCTGTGCTTCAAGAAAGGGTAGTGGAGAGGTTAGGGGGCACCACCCCTTTGCCTATAAATGTACGGGTGATTGCAGCTACCAATCGTAAGCTGGAGGAAATGGTAGACAATCATGAGTTCAGGGAGGACTTGTATTACCGCCTGAATGTGGTGCAATTGAGGATCCCCCCCTTAAGAAGAAGAATGGAAGATTTGCCGGTTTTAGTAGAGGAGCTTATGGCCAGGATCAATAATAAACTTGAGACCCATATTGATAAGATTTCAGATCCAGCCATGGATTTACTAAGGAAATACCACTGGCCGGGTAATGTGCGGGAGTTGGAAAACCTGTTGGAGCGAGCAATAAATTTAGCCCACATAAGAGATGCCGATTGTATTGATCCAGCGGATTTTCCATCCCTGCTTGATAATAAAATCGACCTGATGCCCGGTGAAGAGCTTTCCACCCCCCTTAATCTTACCGAGACAGTTGAAGATCTGGAAAAGCACATGATCATTAAGGCCTTGGAGAAAGCAGGGCAAAACAAGACTAAGGCCGCTCAATATTTAGGTATCCATAGCTCTGCATTATATAGAAAGTTGAATAAATATGGTTTAGGTTAGGGCCTAAAAGCCGGAAAGGAAAGTAAGCCCAAGCAAATGGGTTAAAATACCCTAAGCCCACCTTTTTCTGCTCCCCATCAAATTGTTATAAAATACCACAAAAAATTCATATTTTATGTAGAAATTTCGCTAATCCATATACAAACCTAAAGGGCGTCTTCACTCAATTCGACAAATATCTCCGTTTTTGAGAGAGATATTTCGACATTCCTCTAATCCCCGAAAACACGATAATTCTTCCCAAATGGAAAGACCACCCTCTCCTATTTCGAGATAAATAGTACTTTCACAAAGCGAAATGAATATTTCCGATTAATAACATCTATTGCCTTAATATCGGGATTTATCAGCCAGGTCCAATCGATTGGCATAGAACTTGCTTATAATACTGGCATAAGAACTCTCTTGAAAAAAGGTACTAAAGCTAGTTCCAGGATAGGAGGGTTAGATGTAAATCTTGTTGTTACGTATATTACATTAAAGGAGGTTATTGACATATGACTATTAAGAAGATCGGATTATTAGGTGCAGGAACCATGGGTCAAGGAATTGCTTGGGCCTTTGCGGCAGCAGGCAAGGAAGTCATTCTATATGACATCAAAAAGGAGTTTTGTGACCGGGCTGTTAGCACTATCGGTAAGAGTCTGACCAAGTCGGAAGAGAAAGGTAAAGTCCCGGCTGGCACAAAAGATGCTGTGGTGAGCAAGATTATACCCACCGGTAAATTCGAGGATCTGGCTGATGCGGAGTTCATAGTGGAATGTGTATTCGAGAACATGGAGATTAAGAAAGATGTCTATACTCGTTTGGATGCCTTGTTAAAGCCTGAAGTGATCATTGCCACTAATACTTCTTCATTACCTATCACTGAAATTGCGGCCTTTACCAAGAGAGCAGATAAGGTAGTGGGAATGCACTTCTTTAATCCGGCCAATGTTATGAAATTGGTTGAGGTTATCCCCTGTCTGCAGACTTCAGAAGAAACCCTGGCCGTGGTAACGGCACTATCCGAAGAAATTGGCAAAAAACCGGTAAGGGTTAAAGAAGGTCCTGGTTTCGTGGTAAACCGTATTCTGGTTCCGGCTATTAATGAAGGCAGTCAAATCTTGTACGAAAACCTGGCTAGTGCAGCTGATATCGATACTGCCATGAAACTGGGTGCTGGATGGCCCATGGGTCCTTTGGAACTGTGTGACCTGGTTGGTGCCGATATAGCTTTGGCAGTAATGAACACTCTCTATGGCGAAACCGGAGACCCCAAATACCGTCCTTCCACCTTGTTAAAACAGCAGGTTCGTGCTGGTTGGTTAGGACGCAAGACCGGTAAAGGATTCTTCCAGTATTAAGAGCTGTTCAGCATAGCAATAGGGGGATTAACTGTTATGACATATAAAAATGTAATTTTGGAAAAAGAGGGCTACTTGGCGGTACTAACCGTCAATCGCCCCAAAGCCCTTAACGCTTTAAATAAAGATACTTTGGTTGATATCAAGGCGGCTCTGGAAGAGATTGACCAGGATGCAGCTATTAAAGTAGCAATTATTACCGGAGCAGGAGAGAAATCTTTCGTGGCTGGTGCAGATATTGCTTATATGCAGAACTTTACGGTACAGGAAGCCAGGGAATTTGCTGCTTTTGGGCAGGAGGTATTCCGCTTCATTGAGCTAATGGAAAAGCCAGTTATAGCTGCCATCAATGGGTTCGCCCTGGGCGGTGGATGCGAATTGGCCATGGCTTGCGATATCAGGTTGGCTGCAGATAATGCTGTTTTTGGGCAACCAGAGGTTGGTTTGGGAGTAATGCCTGGTTTTGGCGGAACCCAGAGAATGCCCCGATTGATCGGTGAAGGTCGGGCCAAAGAACTAACCTATACCGGGGCTTCTATAAAAGCTGATGAAGCTTACCGAATTGGTTTGGTTAATCACGTATATCCGGCCGCCGAATTAATGGATCAAGCCCGGAAAATGGCGCAGAAAATTGCTGCACAGGCAAGTACCGCGGTCGGCTACTCCAAGTATGCCATCAATAAGGGTATGCAGGTGGATACCGATACCGGCATGAGTATTGAATCCAGCATGTTTGGTATGTGTTTTTCGGTAGAGGATCAAAAAGAGGGCATGAACGCTTTCGTAAATAAAAGGAAACCTAATTTCAAATAGAACTGGGGTTTTGTTGGTGATGGGGTCCTCCGTGGCCCCAGTCAGGACTTAGAAATCGCAAATATTCATGATGTGTAAAGATGAGGCGGGTATGCTGATTCCGTGTAATACGCAGAGGCATTGCAGCCCGACCGATTCCAGCCCACCCAGGCGATTATTTAAGGGAGTGATATAAAAGAATGAATTATGCAGCAGAATACAAGCAAAAACTCATAACCGCCGACCAGGCTGCAAAATTGGTTAAATCGGGGGATTGGGTACAGTACGGTGAATTCGTACAGCAACCCATAGACTGTGATGCAGCCCTGGCCAAGCGCAAAGATGAACTAAAGGATGTCAAGATTAGAGTAGTTACTACTGCAGTACTTCCCAAAGTTGTTGCAGTAGATCCTGAAAGAGAGCACTTTTGTTTAAACGACTGGCATTTTTCCGGAGTGTCCCGCAAACTGATGGATCAGAATCTATGCAATTATATACCCCTATGCTATCACGAGGCAGACCGATTAATAGAATACTGTCAGGACATAGATATCTGTTTTCAGCCAGTAGCATCAATGGACAGCCATGGTTTTTTCAACTTCAGTACTTCCAATTCTATGGCCTCTTTTGTAACCAAAAAGGCCAAGATTGTGGTGGTAGAAGTTAATAGTTCGGTTCCCTATTGCCTGGGTGGCAATAATGAAGGGATACACATTTCCGATGTTGACTATATTGTGGAAAGCAGTACCAACCCCAAATTGACCAATCTGCCTCCTGTACCGCCCAGTGATGTGGATAAAAAGATTGCTGATCTGGTTATGCAACAGATGTGCGATGGGGCCTGTATACAGCTGGGAATTGGTGCCATGCCTAATACAGTGGGAGCATTGATTGCCCAATCAGATCTTAAAGATTTGGGTGTGCATACGGAAATGCTGGTTGATTCCTTTGTGGATATGTATGAAGCAGGTAGGATCACCGGTAAAAAGAAACAGATAGATAAAGGAAAAATGGTCTATACCTTTGCCATGGGCACCGATAAACTCTATGATTTCCTGGATCATAATCCGGTATGCGCCAGTTATCCCGTAAGTTATTGTAATGACCCCTTCGTATTGTCCCAGAATGATAATTTTGTAGCTATTAACAATGCCCTGGAAGTAGACCTGTATGGACAGGTAGCCTCAGAGGCTTTAAACGGTCGGCACATTTCCGGAACCGGCGGGCAATTGGACTATATCTTCGGAGCCTTTAGATCCAAAAACGGCAAACCCATTATCGCCCTTAGTTCCACCTCCAAGAAGGCCGATGGAACCCTTACATCCAGAATTACTCCGGGTGTAAATCCGGGAACTATAGTAACCGTTCCCCGGTCTTTAGCTGCTTATATAATTACTGAGTACGGAGCAGTCAATCTGAAAGGTATGACTACCTGGGAACGGGCCGAAGCATTAATCAGCATCGCTCATCCCCAATTCAGGGATGAATTGATAAAAGAAGCGGACCAACTCAAGATTTGGCGGAGAAGCAACCGGATATAGGCTAATTGGTGGCTCAAGTTTTACAAGAAAAATGTTTTGAAAGGAGAATTATTATGAACGAAGTTGTAATCGTATCAGGATGCAGAACAGCTATTGGTAAATTTCAAGGAGGATTTAAAGACGTTCCAGCTAAGGAGCTGGCTATTGCCGTAGGTAAAGAAGCCATTAAACGGGCAGGTATCCAAGCTGATATCATTGATGAAATAGTAGTTGGACAGGTTTACCAGCATAACCAGGGATCTATGGTTTGCCGCCAGATTGGTCTAGCATGTGGACTTCCCATTGAAAGTAACGCCTGTGGAGTAAACCAGAACTGTACTTCGGGCATGAGAGCCCTGGATATTGCCTGTGCCAACATCCAACTGGGCAGAACAGATATTGCTTTGGTAGTAGGGGTAGAAAGTATGACCAATGTTCCTTACCTGTTGCCCAAAGCAAGAAGTGGATATCGAATGAATGACGGAGTTCTGGTTGACGCCCTGTTTGGGGATGCATTATTCGATTCTCTGGTAGGCGGAGTTATGGGGGTTACTTCTGAAAATGTAGCCAAGTTATATAATATCACCCGGGAACAGTGTGATGAACTGGCTCTTTTGAGTCATAGCCGGGCAGTTGCGGCTACAGATGCCGGCATCTTTGACCGGGAAAAAATACCTTTTGAGATCAAGACTAAAAAAGGTACGGTGCTCTTTGATACGGACGAACATATGATAAGAGGCGCCAGCATGGAAAGCTTAGGTAAATTAAAACCTGTTTTCACCAAGGATGGAGTCGGAACAGCTGGTAATGCTTCCGGAATCAACGATGGTGCTTGCGCAGCTATAGTAATGTCTAAGAAAAAAGCTCTGGAACTAGGCCTGAAACCAATGGTCAAGCTGATCAGTATAGGAGCTTGCGGGGTGGAACCCGAGATTATGGGTATAGGCCCGGCTGAAGCTATTCCTAAGGTTCTCAAGCAGGCTGGTATGAAGTTTGAAGATATTGAATACTGGGAAATCAACGAAGCTTTTGCCTCCCAGTTCCTGGGTGTAGGCGCTCGTCTAAAAGAAAAATACGGTATTGAGCTGGATCTGGACAAGGTCAACCACAATGGTTCCGGTATAGCTCTGGGTCACCCGGTTGGCATGACTGGTCTGAGAATAGTGATATCAATGGCCTATGAATTGGAAAGACTGGGCCTGACCGTGGGCGGAGCTTCCCTGTGCGTAGGAACCGGACCTGCTATGGCTTCCTTGTGGACCAGAGATATTTAAGTAAGAAAGAACGGTTTGATAATGCGGTTGCCACGGTAGTTTACCGATAAAAATGGTCTTTTAAGGCCTGATCTCAGATCAGGCCTGAAAGGCCAGACCCTTGTATAAAAGAAAAAAACGAAATGGAGTGAATTATATTGCCACATAGTAATTATCTGTATCAAACTCGCGATATCAAGTTCCAAATCAAAGAATGGTTGGATATGAACAAGCTCTTGTCCTGCGATGGTTATAAAGACTATTATTCAGTCGACGACTTTGATTCCATCCTGGATGTTAACCACAAAATATGCCGTGATGTGCTCTGCCCAGCCAATGCCGATGCTGATGAGATTGGAGTAA
>JAAYNQ010000007.1 GCA_012520725.1 Syntrophomonadaceae bacterium
AATCTACTTTCAGATGGGATAAAAAAGGAGGATAGGAAATGTCAACATGGCAAATGCTTGAGTATTTGTTTGATCAAATCCCTTACATGGCCACCATTATGGTTGATAAGGAGGGGAAGGTAATCTTTATCAACAAAACCTATTTGCGTATTTTAAAACTGAGTAAAAAAGAAGTGATTGGCAAGCATATTGGGACTATAACTCCCCGAAGTCGCACTTTAGTGGTTTTAAAAACTGGCAGGGCTGAGGTAGGCTATAACTGGATTGTAAATGATCAGCACTTGATTGCCACATCCCTGCCGGTATATGAGAATAACGAAATAATTGGCAGCTTTGCTTATAGCATCTTTTTAAACATTTATGAAGCCAAAAATCTAGTAGAAGATTTGCTATCAGAACTCAATATGTATAAGAGCCAGGTAAATTGCTTGCTCAGATCAAAATATGATTTTGATGATATTATCGGTGAGGATCAAAGACTTAAGGATTTAAAGTTCCTGGCTGCCCAAATAGCCCATCACAAAAACACTACCGTTTTAATTAGCGGAGAAAGCGGAACCGGTAAAGAACTATTTGCTCATGCCATACATAATTCCAGTTGCCGTTCTCCGTTTCCTTTTGTTCGGGTGAATTGCGCAGCTATTCCAGAAAACCTATTGGAAGCAGAGCTTTTTGGATATGAGAAAGGTGCCTATACCGGGGCCAATAAAGAGGGGAAATTGGGTAAATTTGAATTGGCCAACGGGGGGACGATTTTTTTAGATGAGATTGGAGAAATGCCTTTAAGTATGCAGAGCAAATTGCTGGTGGTTCTCCAGGAACAAATAATAGAAAGGCTGGGAGGGGTTCAACCCATAAAGGTGGATGTACGAGTTATAGCAGCTACCAATCGTGAATTATCCCAAATGGTTCAGGAGGGAACATTCCGTGAGGATTTATTTTATAGACTTAATGTTTTTAATATAAATATACCAGCTCTGCGGAATCACAAAAGAGATATTCCCATATTGGTAAATCACTTTATAGATAAACTGAATAGCAGATTAAATACTCATATATCGGGTATCAGTAAAGATGGACTGGATTATCTCTGCCAATACCATTGGCCGGGCAATATTAGAGAACTGGAAAATGTGCTGGAAAGAGCTTTGATCCTTGCTGATATGGAGAAATCCAGGCAGCTAGGCAGAAAACATTTTAACTTATCAGATTATGATCGGCCTGAATTATTATCCGATGGAAAGCCTGGCGAGAGTCTTAAAGCTATGATAGAAGAATACGAAAAAACTGCTCTTTTAAAAACCCTGGAAAAAACCGATTTTGATAAAAAAAGAACCGCAGCCTATCTGAATATAGACTTGTCCTCATTGTACCGGAAGATGAGAAAGCATAAAATTCTAAGCTAGATCCATCCAAGCCAAAGAGCAGGGCATTTTAGGCATAATTGCTAAAATGCCTTTTATTTTTGCCATTAAATATAGGCTGTATTGTACAGAATTTCTTGAATTCCCTGTGGTAATAACGCTAAATATCAATAAGCATGGATTATCCTTACGGACAAAGCCTGTGAATTTCGGCTTTTTCGCGGGTTGAGAGGTGGCATGGTTCTTGCATAAATTTACCAAAGGGGGGGTGGTAGAAAACAAATCGCTTTTACAGGTGAAGGTGGAGGCTTGTTATCCAGGGGTAATATTTGAAGTTTTTAAATGCCCGGCGAAAGGGAAGGCCAAGCTTGGATAAACTGCATGCAGACCTTGGATTATGCAGAAGGCAGTTGATTATATGCATAAATACTTTTTTGATAAGAAAAAAGTCAGCCAGGAAAATAAGTTGGTATCTCTTCAAGAAGCAGTGAATACCATTAATGACGGTGATGTGCTTTTTTTAGGATCCTTTGTTGATAACCGCAGACCTATGGCTGCCGCTTATGAAATAGTCAGGCAGGGCAAGAAAGGGTTAATCCTCCTGGCAGAATGTTCTTTAGCTGAGGATATCTTGGTTGGTAGTGGATGTGCTGTTGCCTGGCGCGGCTGTTATACGGGGATGGCTACCTTTGGATTATCCCCTGCTACCCTTAGGAAAATTGAAGAAGAAAAATTCTTTCCAGATGAAATCGGACATATCGACATAATTCTGGGAGGCATGGCAGCTATGGTTGGCAGTCCTTTTGTAGCAACCCCTGCTACCCTGGGCAGTGACGTAGTGAATGAGGAGTACAGTAGGAATGAGTATCTGAAAAAGGTTGCCGGCAATCCGGAAATGATTCCCCATCGAAAATTTGTACTGATGGAAGATCCCTTTTATGGTAAAGGCATGATAAAATTGCAGCCGGCCATGCCTGCTGATGTGGCTATTATTCATGTTCAGCAGGCTGGTGAAAAGGGAAGCGCCAGAATTTATGGCAGTTTAGGATTCGACCACTATTTTGTTCACGGAGCTCGCAGAGTTATCATTACCGCGGAGCAGGTGGTTCCAGAAGAATACCTGCGGCGTGACCCTAACCGTAACCAGATTCCCTGTACTGCGGTGGACATGGTGGTAGAAGTACCATGGGGAGGACATCCCAGTCAGGTCCAAAATTTTTATGATATTGACATTCCCTTTATAAAAGACTATGTATCCTCAGCCAAAAGTGAGGAAGGTTTCGCTGGCTGGATAGAGGAATGGGTAATGGATATTGATAGCCAGGATAAATATCTGGATAAGCTGGGAGCAGGTAGAC
>JAAYNQ010000119.1 GCA_012520725.1 Syntrophomonadaceae bacterium
CCTTTATTGCTGGATGGCCATCAGGTGGATAGGCAGCATTTTAATAATATCGCAAATATTTTGGATATAAAAGACCGCTTAAGTTATCTGCCTAATCAACTATCGGGCGGGCAACAGCAAAGGGTGTCAATCGGGCGGGCTTTGATCAATAACCCGGTTCTTATGCTGGCCGACGAACCCACCGGTAATCTGGACAGCAAAAACAGCAAGGAAATAGTCAGCTTGTTAACTATGTTTAATAAGACCTATAAGCAAACCCTCTTGGTGATTACCCATGACGAACGAATTGCCTTACAGGCGAATAGAATCATTTCAATAGAAGATGGCAGAATAGCCCGGGATGAGGTGATTCGCCCATGAACATTGTAAACCGGCTGACTTTAAGAAATATGTGGCAAAACAAACGCAGAACCCTGGTTACCATTATCGGGGTCATAATTTCAGTTGCTATGGTCACAGCGGTAACCACTCTGGGGGTCTCCTTTATGGACTTGCTGCAAAGACTCACCATTGCCCGGGATGGAGAGTGGCATGTCCTGTACCGGGATGTAAACCAGGAACAGCTACAGGCGATTAAGAACGATGAAAATACTAAAACCCTGGTTTTATCAAGAGACCTGGGCTATGCCAGCTTGGAAGGAAACCAGAATAGCTATAAGCCCTATGTGTTTATTAAGGAATATGATTCCCAGGGTTTTCAGCAGTTCCCCATTGAATTGATTAAAGGGCGGTTGCCCCAGACCGAAAACGAGCTGGTCATTTCCGAGGAAATTGCTCAAAAGGCCAGGATAAACTACCAGATTGGTGATCAACTGCTGCTCCATATTGGTGAGAGGGTTGGGAAGGCAGGGGATGGCAAATCCCTAACCCAGCAGGACCGGTTACAATCCCAGGAAGGTGAGATTACCGAGACTCTAAATGTTACTTCCACCCGCAGTTATACGGTAGTGGGAATTATTGCCCGTCCGGTCTGGGAACCTGCCTGGGCACCGGGATATACCATTATTAGTTGTGTAAATGAAAAGAGCCTGGGAGAAAATGATACCGTTAATGCCGCGGTGGTATTAAAGCAAGTCAAAAGGTCACTCTACACCCATGCCCAGGATCTGGCCCGGCAGAATGATATTGCCAAGGTTGAGTTTAACCATGAACTGCTCCGCTATTACGGTGTGACCGATATTGATAACCTGCACAAGACCCTTTATAACCTGATAGCAATTATTATGACCATAATTGTAGTAGGTTCAGTAGCCTTAATCTATAATGCTTTTGCCATTTCGGTTGCAGAACGTTCCCGTCATTTAGGGATGCTCTCCAGTGTAGGAGCCACCAGGAAACAGAAAAGAGACTCGGTGTTTTTTGAGGGAGCGGTCATAGCCCTGATAAGTATCCCCCTGGGAGTCTTATGTGGTCTAGGCGGGTTGGCTGTTACTTTTTGGTTTATTAATCCTATGATAAAGGGAGTATTAGGAGGACCAGCAGTATCTGAAACATTCACTGTGTCAGTAACTCCCTTATCCATACTGGCTGCCTGTCTTATCTCCCTGTTCACCATATTTATATCCACCTATTGGCCGGCCAAAAGGGCCTCCAATATATCGGCTATTGATGCCATCAGACAAACAAGTGATATCAAGCTTGACCGTAAAGCCCTGAAAACTAGTAAATTGCTTCGCAAGCTATTTGGTTTTGAAGCGGAAATTGGCTTAAAAAACCTGAAAAGAAACAAGCGCAGATACCAGGCCACCGTTATTTCCCTGATAATAAGCATAGTTCTCTTTTTAAGCGTTTCATACTTCACGGACAATCTGCGCAAATCCGCTGAACTCTCTCAAGATGGGGTGAATTTCGACATTCAGATCCAGCTACCAGGAGAAAACCTTGCCCAAGACAAACACTTGATTGAGGCGATAACTGGTCTGGATGATGTAAGCGAGTATTCCATTGTGAAAGAACTAACTATAAATTCCTGGATAAAAGAGGAACTGGTTCCTAAAGAACTACGAGAGAAGAATGAAAGTATTATTGTTAATGGGAAATATCCTTACTATATAGTCATACATTCCCTGGATAAGGAGAGCCTCCAGGAATATGCCCGGGAGGCAGGAGCAGATTACCATCAACTTACAGATACAGGTAAATTATCTGGAATTGTCATCGATACCATTTCTTATCAGGATTATGATGCCAGAAAGTTTGTTGAGGCTAAGGCTATAAATACTGAAATTGGTCAAAAACTTGAACTATACCATACTGAGCAGGAGACTCATGAAGAGGAGTATTTAAACCAATTACAAATTGCGGCACTAACGGATAAAATACCCATGGGTGTGTTCTCAGCCGGACCGGGCGGACTAACTGTTATTGTTTCCGAACCGGGTATGGAAGAGTTACTCGGCCCAGGGAGAATTGCCGATACCCGGCTATTGCTGAAAAGCGCTGATCCCCTGACCACCCAGCACCAAATTGAGAATTTGCATGAAAGCAATTTGAACATTTTCAATGTATACCAGATGAGACAGCAAGAAGAACAGATAATGCTGTTAATGTCAGTGTTTACCTATGGGTTCATCGTACTGATTACAGCTATTTCCATGGCCAATATTTTTAATACCATATCCACCAGTATTGCCCTGCGCAAAAGGGAATTTGCCATATTAAAATCAGTGGGCATGACCCCTAAAGGGTTCAGCAAAATGCTAAATTATGAAAGTGTTTTTTATGGGGTAAAATCGCTAGTGTACGGGCTTCCCCTCAGTATACTGCTAATGTATTTAATTTACCGGTCTTTGGGATACACTTTTAACTACGGCTTCACCCTTCCCTGGAACAGTATTATATTTGTTATGGGGGCGGTTTTCTTTATAGTGATTTCAGCTATGCTGTATTCCAGCAGCAAAATCAAACAGGAGAGTATTGTTGAAGCATTAAAACAGGAAAATATCTAGAAATACTGCAGACATGGTGGCACCTTTGGTCGTTCAGCCCGATAACTGTGCAAGCGTGTATGGGTGACCTGTGGGCGCCAACCTGGGGTATACAAATACCGGTCAGACGTGTAGGGGGGCTAGTTTTCTCACTGCCCCCCGTATAAGCTAGCTGTTTTGAGCCGGGTAGAAGTTTTTCCTCAAACTATTGCGCAGCTCTCCCCGCAAATCGGGATGAGCTATAGCTATTAACTCGGCCGCCCGTTGCCTGCGGGTTTTGTACTTTAACCTGGCTATGCCGTATTCGCTAATTACATAGTCAGCAAAGGTCCGAGGTACGGTTACTGGACTGCCAGGGGGCAATTCCGGTACTATGCTGGAAATAATGCTTCCATCACTTTGTTTTTGGGTTGAGGTCAAAAGCGTTATGCCCTTGCCGCCCTTGGACCAGTAGGCGCCAAGCATGAAATCTAGCTGCCCTCCGGAGCCGCTTATCTGCCTGTGTCCAACACCTTCTGAATTAATCTGACCGCTGAAATCTACCATTATAGCACTATTCATGGCTATCAGATTATCATGTTGAGCCAGAAATGTGGGATTGGTAGTGTATTCAGCGGGGTAGAATTCCACCGTAGGATTTTCCTCGGCAAATCTATACAAATTCATATCACCAACACAGAAGGTGGCAAGGGTTTTGCCTTTATGGAGCTTCTTACGGGCATTGGTAACAATTCCTTTGGCCACCAGTTGGTCCAGGCCAACAGGGAGCATTTCACTTATGACTCCCAGGTCATGTTTTCCTTCCAGACCACCTACTACCGTCTCTGAAATCCCACCCAGGCCCATTTGGATGGTGTCGCCATCATTGATTAATTCCAGTACATACTGGCCGATGGCTTTTTCCGTCTCCTTGGCTTGACCTCTTTGACTGACAGGAAGCGGGGTGGAATTTTCTACGAAATAGTCAAATTCCGATATATGAAGCCAGTTATCCCCAAATATTACAGGCATTTGATCGTTAACTTCAGCAATGGCTATCCGTAAATTACCCCGTTCTCTGCCTTCACGAATGGCTCTGGGAGTGTAAAAATTGGTCAAGCCCAAATTAACATAACCCTGTTTGTTGGGCGGAGTGACCATTACTATAAAAACATTGGCCGTTTCAGCATATTTATCTCCCGCATCGGAGGTAGCCGCCGGGAAAAAATCGGAAAGAAAAGCGCGATGCATCTTTCGTATGGTTATCATTCCAAAAGCTGGCGCATGGTTAATTCGCCCATCAATCTGGGCCATAAAATCAGGATCGTAAAGCTTGCAAGGACGTAGTTGTACGGTATCTGAGATTACCACGTCCTCCAGCTCCTCATGTCGATCTAAAATAGCATTGTAGATGTCGGGTGAGCAAGCCCCTACCCCCAAAGCCGTCACCACCATATCTCCGGATTGTACCAATTTGGCGGCGTCCTCAATAGAAACAACTTTCCTTCTGTAATCCTCCTGCCAACTCATTGTATCCCTCCTTCGCTTCTGCTTATCCATTCAATACCGTCCTCAGCCATCCAACCAGGTTTCCCAATAAAAATGGAATTAGCCAAATTTAGAGGGTCTGATTAGAGTATAGTTTATGCGGAATTAACTGTCAAAATAACCATAAAAAGACAAAATGGGTATCATCCATAATTAAATCATTGTAGTATTGAATCATTAGGTAGCTTGGGCGAATTTAGTATGGAAGAACAGATCATAGGCTGTGTTTAATGAAGGCTGAAGATGCGGAAAATAGTGCATCTTCTGATTAAGGCTTCATTATTCTGATATATTTTCATAGTATTAGGGCAAAATAAGCAGAAATGCAGGCATTCATCAATTCCCGGTTATGAGAGTTGAGCTAAGTGAGAAGGAGGGGATGAATACTTGGAATCATCTTTTCACCCTATACAGGGCGGATATGATATACCCATGCGGGTAGTAGGAGCCAATATTCCCTATGAATGGTTGATTTATATACTGATGCTGATCCCCCTGGGTATATTTATATATGGAGCTTATAGGCGAATACGGATTTGGAGGCTGGGGCAGGGGGAGCAACATAGGAGAGACCGTCCGGGGACCCGGATATGGTCGTTGATCAGCAATACCCTGGCCCAAAGACAGGTGATCCGCAAGCCTGGGGTAGGCTGGATGCACTTCTTGCTATTCTGGGGCTTTGTTTTTCTGCTTTTAGCTACTGCTGCCTGGGCTATGTGGAGTAAGATCAACTTCCCGCCTATGGTGGGGAACACCTACATTATAGCCTCCGCTATTGCCGATATCACCGGCTTCTTGGCCATGATCGGCATTGTGGTTATGGCCATAATCAGATACCTGCTTAAGCCCGATCGCTTAAATGATACCCGCTCCCTGGATGCTTGGATTCTTTTTTTGATCTTTGCCATCTTATTTACCGGATATATTATTGAGGGAGCCCGCATTGCCGCTCAAATTAAGCAATCCACCATGATGGAGCAGATTTTATATGAAAAAAGTGCATCCCCTATTGGGTGGATATTTGCCGGTATATTCAATGGCAGCAGCGTGGACGGCATTCTGCTCTGGCACCGTTATCTCTGGTGGTTTCATATGGCTATTGCTTTTATCTTTATCGCGGTTGTTCCCTTTACCAAACTATGGCACATCTTCACCGGTATGATTGCTTACTATGTACGGGATTTGGAACCTTCTCATATCCGTATGGTCTACAATATGGAAGCAGCGGAAAGTTTCGGGGTGGAAAATATTGAGGAATTTGGCTGGAAAGACCTGATGGACCTGGATGCCTGTATTCGCTGCGGTCGCTGCCAGGAAGCCTGTCCAGCATATAATACCGGAAAATTACTAAATCCTAAAATAACTGTGATCCAGGCCATGAAAGAACATCTGGATAAAAAGGCACCTTATCTGCTGCAGTCAAACCCGGCCCCGGATGAGAACCTGGCCTTAACTGAGGAAAAAAACGCTGTTATTTCCGGATCCCATGAGGCCTCATTAATCTATGAGGTAGTTACCCCTGAAGTTTTGTGGGCCTGTACCAATTGCCGGGGATGTGTTTACCATTGCCCCATGTTTATCGAGCATATTGACAAAATAACCGATATGCGGCGCAATCTGGTTATGTGGCAGGGAGATATGCCAGGAGAGGCTCAGAGCGCTTTCACTAATATGGAAAGAAACTATAATCCCTGGGGGGTGGGTTGGGCTTCCCGGGCTGATTGGCTGCAGGAGCGGGGGATTCGGGACCTGGTGAATCTGTTGCCAGAAGATAGCAAGGACTTCGAATACCTGTTATTCGGCGGATGTGCGGTGGCCTTTGATGATCGTTTCAAGCGGGTAGGGGAGGCCCTGGTAAAAATATTCCACACCGCAGGGCTAAGCTTCGGCTATCTAGGGACTCAGGAACATTGTTGCGGTGATTCGGCTCGCCGGCTGGGTAATGAATATCTTTACCAGGGTCTGGCAGCTCACAACATCGAGACCTTTAACAATTATGGGGTAAAAAAAATTATCTGTATCTGCCCCCATGGTTATAATGTGATAAAAAACGAGTACCCTCAAATGGATGGTAAGTATGAAGTTTATCACTATACCGAGATCCTGAAGCAATTGTTGAAGGAAGGGAAGTTGCAAACCGGTAGCTCAGAAGCATTACGTTTAAGTTATCATGATTCCTGTTTTCTGGGGCGGCATAACTATATCTACCAGGCACCCCGGGATATACTGGCCAAGGCCGGGGCCCAGATAACCCCCCTGGATACATCAGGGCAGTTCGGGTTCTGTTGTGGTGCAGGCGGGGGACGCATGTGGTTGGAGGAAGAGGCGGTAGAAGGCTATAAACGGATCAATGAAGCCCGGGCCGAACAATTGCTGAAAGCAGACCCGCAAATGATTGCCACCAACTGTCCTTTCTGCCTGACCATGATTTCCGATGGGGTTAAGGCCTCTGAGCAAGGTGAATCGATCCCGGTAATGGATGTAGCCGAGATACTGTTCAGTCGACTGAAACATTAATGAAGGTACTACCTGCGGTCATCCTTCGGTGATAGTCTGGAAATTCCATTGTAAACCCGTATTGGCTACCTGTGGCCGCCCGTCTTTTATATTTTGGCGGATAATTTAATGTAAATTCTTACTTTTTATAGCCGCTTACTCCGTTAAAATCCATGTAAATCTTTTTCGCATCCATTAGTTTCTGTAGATAAGGGTTGCTACTCCCAGTACTTTTTCTTAACCAGGTTTGTAGGTGAAAAAGGTCGTTGTAGGTCAAATATGGATAATCCACTAATCCAAAACTGCCATCGGCAAAATAACAATAATGCAAGTCCTTATCTTCTTTAATCCAGGAGTCGCAGGTTATCTCTATTCCTTTTAATAATCTGTCTGCTAAAGCAATCCAGGAAGGGTCGGCAGTAATTTCACCCAACTGGTATAGGAAGCGGATTTCATTTAACTGATGATTAAGGGAGCAGTGGGGGGGACGGTAGTTTTCTTCGTGGTGATAATAATCGTGTACCAGCCATCCTTCCTCACCCCAGGGGCCATTGACAGTATAATGGTGTTTTTGGGCAAAGTCTTGAAAAAAGTAACCATATTGCAGTGCATAATTCATAAACCTAACTTCATCAAATTTTTTATAAGCCTGGATGAATGCAAGGCCTAGATCAGTATTAAACCTGCTGTCAAAGAAACCTGCCTTCATACCATATTCTTCGTAAAGCCAATTGCTTTCGGGCAGAGACTTGACATAGCCAGCCTTTTCCATATTCTGAGCCTGGATATAGAGTTGGGCATAACCCAAATCATCTGACGCTCTGCTTCCACCGGTAAGAATAAAACCAGATACTATATATCCTATCGGGTGTTTCCAGTAAGTGTTTTTTTCGTAGGGAGTGTAGGTCTCAGGATTTGCGTAATAGGCCCCATCCATTAACCAGCGGTTTTCTTTTACATAGCTATAACCGGACCATATTTCCTGGTTCACTTTATAATTCCAATCAATTAGAGGGCTATCGGATTCCAAGGCCCATATCTCACCCCAGCTACCGGGTTTATTCAAGAAAAGAAACTCCAATTTAAACCCTTGGGCTGTCTTGCTGACCTTAATGGTTCCACTGTAGTGATCAAGAGCCTTCACCACTCCCGACCCTAAATCCTGATAGATAAAAGGCTGGTTGAGTATAATGTGCTTATTATCTATGGTTAAAAACAAATCGCTAAGGGGCAGGTTTCCGTTGCTGAGTTCTTCTACCTTCCATTTGCCCGTGGATTCATGGTAGTAGGTAAGGGTTCCATGGCTTCCTTTATAGTTTAGTACATAATTAAGGTTATTGGCTCCATCTGGAAAGGTGATTTTATCATGCCAATAAATATCACCATTATGAAATAGGAATTCTCTGCTCTCTATCTGTAAGTCATTCAGGTATTGTATTTTCTTCTTGACCTTGGCCATTTCTAACTGCAAAACCTGGTTAGGATTATCGATCCTCCTGTGATGGTAGACGTTACTAGGATAGGTAAGGTTACCGGAATCAAGTCTTTTTTTATTAAAAATAGTTTCAGGAAATACTTGCAAATTTAAAGCTGCAACAATTATTATTGCGGTTAGTATTAGCGCCAATATCACTGTCCAAGAATTTTTCATTGATTATCACTCATTTTCATAGCTCGAAATTCAAGACTTCTAATAGGAATACGATGAAGCATGGTTTTTCTTACCTGAAGAATACTGTTGTAGTAATTTAATATTTTATGCTATAACGCGGGCAGCTGGTTTCTTGAAAGTTATTACAATTACTGTATATGGGTTTGCTAAAGCTGCCTGAATAAATATAATCATCCTAAGCACACTATAATCAGGAGGTGTAAAGGAAATGTTGAATTTTACCCAGAAAGAAAGAATGCTCTTAGAAGACCAGAAGACTCACGAGCAGATATGTGTGGACAAGTATACCAGTTATGCCAACCAGGTACAGTGTCCTCAATTGAAAGCCCTGTTCCAGGATTATGCTAAACAGGAACAATCACACCTGGATAGCATTAACCAGATGTTAAATGGTCAACTTCCCAATATGAGCCAGAGCAATCAACAGCAGCAGAATGCTCCAAGCACTGCCCAGTCCCAGGGTGCAATGGCCAATCAGGCCGACGCTGTTCTGTGCAACGATATGTTGATGACTGAAAAGTATGTATCAGATGCATATAATACGGCTATTTTTGAGTTTGTTGATACTAATGTGCGTCAAGTACTGAACCACATACAAAAGGAAGAACAGCAGCATGGAGAAGGTGTTTTTCATTATATGATGAACCATGGTATGTACAATCCCCAGTAGGATAACGCTGAAAACCAGCATTTCATAAGCATTTATTAGACGGTGCCATTGTCCAGATCTCAAGCTGGCGAGGGAAGGAAGCACCGTCTTATACTTTTAGCCAGAATTTGTGTCTCTTGACAAGTTAGGTATTATGGAAAAGAATAGGATCATGGTCGGGCAAAACACTTGATTAGAACATTGTTGGCTAGGCTGGCCCGCAGGGGTTACTAATTTGCCGGTGGGTAATTCATTTTCGTGTGAAATGATTGCGGAGGAAAAACTGGAATCTGAACTGGACTATGTGAAAGGCCTGAGAACTGTTAAATTGGGTCAGCGAGAAGGAGGAGAGGACATGCAGCTTAAATTATTGCTGGCAAGCAATATTATACTTATAATAATGACTTTTATTGGAGGCGCCTATGTTTTGTGGACCGGTGGCCAGGCCAGTGCCGGATATGCAGTTATTCCCATGTTGTTTGCCCTTGCAGTTAATGTAGCTTACCGCAAACAGAAGAGTGATAAGAGTTGATCATTAGTAAACGAGTTCGGATTTTAAATGGATTTCCAGTTCCAATAGGTCCTGTATATTTACCAATTCTTGCAGCACTGCCAAGTGACAGACGGGAATATCCCTCCTATGATGATTTAAAAGGTTAATGCCCGAATATTATAGAGAAAGAAGGATTAATGGGAATTGATGTAGAAAGAGAAAAGTTATATGTTCTATAGGGAGGGTATGAAACATGAAAAAGAATAGGTTTGGGCGCTATGTGCTTTTTTTACTCATAGTAGCCCTGGTGTCCGGCATGGTAGCTGGCTGTGGAGGGTCAACAGAAACGGCAGATAAGGAAGCGGTTAAATTTAAAATTGGCCATTGCACCTGGGTAGGCTATGGTCCGCTCTATATTGCGCAGGAAAAAGGTTTCTTTGCTGATCACAATATACAACCGGAAATGGTCATTATTGAAGATGAGTCACAATACGCAGCAGCTATCTTGGCCAATGAGATTCAGGCTTTGGGAAATGTGGTGGACCGGGAAGTTATTCATTATGCCAATGGGGCTCCCATCACTTTCGTTTGTGCCATGGATCAGTCCTTTGGCGGGGATGGCATAATCGCCTCGGCCGACATCCAATCGGTTGCTGATTTGGCTGGGAAGACAGTGGGACTGGACAAGTCATCCACCAGCTATTTCTTCTTCCTGGCTATACTGGACAAGTACAATGTTGATGAGAGTACCATTAATATTCAAGAAATGACGGCTGGTGATGCCGGAGCGGCTTTTGTAGCCGGGCGACTGGATGCTGCAGTGGCCTGGGAACCCTGGCTGACCAATGCCGGACAACGTGAGGGAGGCCATGTACTGGCAAGCAGTCGTGATTTCCCGGGTATGATTGTAGATGTGATCTCCATGCGCCAGGACTTTGTTGAACAAAACCCTGAGGCAGTACAGGGGCTGGTTGATGCCTGGAATGAAGCCATAGCATTTTATAAGGAAAATCCTGAAGAAGGAAATCAAATAATGGCCAAGGCTCTGGGCCTGACTGAAGAAGAAGTTGCGGAAATGGCCGAAGGAGTACAGTTTATGGGACAAGAGGAAAACCTGGCCTTCTTTGACAGCGAGCCCAGTGAAGGAACCATCTACAGCTTGAGCAATTTGGCCCTGGAGTTTTGGACCGAGAAGGGAATAATTGATACCGAAGTCAAGGCTGAGGAATTTATAAATCCTGCGTTTGTTAAAGCTTCCAAGTAGTGAGCTGGATTTGACATCTTATAGAATAAGCGGAAATTTCTAAAAGCAGGAATTTTCCGCTTATTTCTGTGTGCTGGGGGAGAAGCTTGGTTCAATCTTTGTAACAGAGCAGGCATGGCAGGTTTAAGTTTTTCAGGAGGATTTATGCAAAATAATCACTTAACCGGCTTCAAGATAAAGAAGCAGCTGGAAGGGAAAAAAGAGGAAGGAAAGGTAGTTCCCCGCCGCTATATGTTATTGTCGCTGATGATGATTGGCGCAACCTGGTGTTTATTGACTTTCATAGTCAAAGTAAACCCAATATTTTTACCTTCCCCCCTGGATGTAGTAGAAGCTTTTCATACTCTTTATACTGATGGTTTACTGGTACCATATACCCTGATCAGTCTTTACCGGGTGTTATTGGGATTCTTTTTTGCCGCCCTTCTGGCTATTCCCTTGGGCGTTCTAATGGCCAGCAGCAAAAAAGTAGAGGGCTTTTCGTCGCCTTTCATTGGCTTTGTCCGTTACCTTCCAGTTACCGCTTTAATCCCTCTTATGATTTTATATTTTGGAATCGGGGAATTAGAGAAGATGATAGTTATATTTGTGGGTACTTTTTTTCAACTGGTTTTAATGGTACAGGATACCGTCTCCTCGGTGCCGGGCGATTTACTCAAAGCCTCTTACACCCTGGGCACCAAAGGTTTAGCCGTCTATACCCGGGTCCTTTTACCGGCTGCTATGCCCGGAATTATGGACAATTTGAGAATTTGTATGGGCTGGGCCTGGACTTACCTGGTAATAGCAGAATTGGTGGCAGCCAACTCCGGATTAGGATTTATGATCATGAGGTCCCAGCGTTTCTTGAAAACCGACCAGATTTTTGCTGGGTTGATAGTAATCGGCTGTCTGGGAATTGTCACCGATTATTTATTTAGATATCTGTCCAGATTATTATTCCCCTGGTATGAAAGGTTGGGACAATAAATGCTTTACGTTAATGAATTATATAAAACATTTGCTGATGATAACAGTACGGTGAATGCCCTGCAGGATATCAATATGCATATTAAGCCCAATGAATTTGCGGTCATTGTTGGACCCAGCGGCTGTGGAAAAACCACTCTTTTAAATATTGCGGCTGGTCTGGAGACAGCTACCCGGGGCAATATTACCTTAAACGGAAATGCCATAACCGGCCCCGGGCCCGACCGGGGTATGGTTTTTCAGTCCTACACCCTTTTCCCCTGGCTAACGGTGGAGGAAAATGTAGCTTTTGGTCCCCGGCAACAACGTCTAAATCCCAAGGAAATTGAGAGTAAAGTTGATCATTACCTTAAGGTGACCGAGCTGATACAGTTTCGCAAGATGTATCCTAAAGCCCTTTCAGGGGGAATGAAGCAGCGGGTAGCTATAGCTCGAGCCCTGGCCAATGATCCTCAGGTTCTCTTAATGGATGAACCATTTGGAGCTCTGGATGCTCAAACCAGAGTAGTAATGCAGGAATTGCTTTTACAGGTATGGGAAGAAGCCCAAAAAACCATCCTATTTATTACCCATGATATTGATGAAG
>JAAYNQ010000120.1 GCA_012520725.1 Syntrophomonadaceae bacterium
TAATTTTAGTATATCAGTATTAAATTCATGTCCGAGTGATAGCGGAGCTTTAAGTTTTCCGTTACAATCAGCTCCCCATGAAGTTTTATGTTTTGCAGTTCCCTTTTTGGTTATTGCTCCTACTACTTCAGAATAGCCGCACTGCGTGCATATTTTAAAACCCCGTGAAGCTGCATTATTGATCACAGCTAATTTGCCGTGCGCTGCTGGCATAACAGATAGGGTTACACCATTGAGATTCACAATGATAGCCTTTGCTTCCTCGTTTTTAGCTTCTCCCGAATAGTATACTCTAGTGGAATACATCCGTTCCGGTTTATTTTCCCCCGGTTTTCCAGGTTGTTCAAGACCAACTGCAAATCCAAATACAGGCTGTATCATAGTTCCCTTTTTCTTCCCTATTGGTTCATTACAAACTGGACAAAGCACTAGATGGTCCTCGATCTGTTCTCGTCTACTATAATAATAATGGCACCTGTCGCAGATTACATAAGAATAGGTATCCCATTCCTTGTTGGTAATCTTTTTTATGTACCTTGAACTCCATAGCTTACCACCTGCAACTATCTGTCCCCCGGGAGCATATTCTGAGATAGCTATCCTAAGATCTCTTTCCAATTGCAGCCCTATAGCTGCATCTCCATGATACGCAAGCGACAATTCAACTACATCAACAGGAAAACCGTATTTAGGTAGAACATTGCGGCTGGAGAGGTAATTAATTAGCGGCTTTTCCTTTATGGTTCTTATCAAGCGATTCAGTGAATCTGTATTCTTACCAGCCTTAAAATTTCTTAGTCGGATCTGGTCAAGTTCACTAATATCCCCTATAACTTCCTGGGCCGCTCGAGTTAAAACCGGCTCTTGCCCCTCAAATAAGTCTTTATACCACTCCGGGTTGAATATACTCGGATCATTTTTCACTTCTTCCGGCAATATGTTGGCCAAGGAAAGCAACAAATCCCGAGGACGGTCATCGAGGTATTTCTTGAACGCTTCTGGGCCATTAACATGGTCATGGAAGAAAAAATTATTAACTTTACCGAAATACTCACTACCCTGGTTTCTCCAAAAAGAAGCGAGTGCTATCGCGGTCATATGCCGTCTGATAACCCTGGCATTTTCCAATTTAAAATGGGGAACCCCTATGTCTCCGGTCACCATTCTTAAAGGCTGACGGTAATGGTCCAAATCATGAGATCGGCGCTGAGCAAAGGTTAACACATAAGCAGTAGAGTCAGTTCTCCGACCAGCTCGGCCTGCTCTCTGAACATAATTAGCGGCTGAAGGAGGTACATTTCTCAAAAAAACCGCTTCCAGTTCACCTACGTCAACGCCTAGTTCGAAGGTAGTTGAACAGCTTAACACATTTACTTTTCCGCTCATAAAATCCTGCTGCAGGCTGGCTGCCGCATCACCAGTTAACTGTGCTGTGTGTTCCCGGGCTTGCATTTTCTTGGCTGATATGTTCCGATACAGTTTTGAATAATGATTGTCAATAAATAAGTCCTGCGGCTGACATGGTTTAAGCCTACCATTACAACGAAATGATGGACATACACCTCGAATGTTATGCATGGTGATGTTCTGACACTTATCGCATATGTACCATTTAAGCGATGGTTCTACGTAAGTTGAGTTCAGCTCCCACATTTGATGAGACAAACAAAAGACTGTTCCGACTTTAGGAATGCTTTTCCTTTCAAACAGAAGGTTGTCTTTATTTTTTTCATTTAAACCCATATAATCCCAGAGTTTTCTAAGCAACTCGCGAGCTTTATCCTTACTATTTATTTCATCCAGTTCTGGATTAATATTTGTTAATAGACGCCATAGGTAATCCAAACGCCTATTGAGGCCTTGGCCGGGGTTCCATCCAATGATTTTTTGTTTTCTTAGGTTGCTGTCAGAATCTGATTTTACATAAACTTGCCTATTACGAGGCTGAAAAAATTCATCTTGTGGATGAACATGATCGGGAAAGCTCATTACTCCCTGCTTTCTGAGACTATCTAATAATATTGTATAAAGAGTCCAGGCCTGATCATCGCTTAGATTCCAGGGATCCTCCTGCAAGGGTAGTGGAGCCCTAAAATCTTTGGGTCTAACCGGAGTAAATCCTAACAGACCCAGTCCTTCCAAGCTGATCTGCTGATCAAATCCCAAGAGTTCATACATTAACCATTTCCATACTTCATCAATTTTTTCCTGAAGGCTATCACGAGGAGTAAAATACCCGGCTTCCTCTGCCAATTCCAGCAACGGCAGAGTTAAGTCCTGTACTCTCCATTTGCTA
>JAAYNQ010000121.1 GCA_012520725.1 Syntrophomonadaceae bacterium
ACCAATAATCCCTTTGTTATCGGACAAATTGACAATATGGTATGTATCAACAATGCCATTGAAGTGGATTTATTCGGTCAGGTAGCCTCTGAGGCCTCTGCCGGGCGGCATATCTCAGGTACCGGAGGACAGCTGGATTTCATTTTCGGTTCCTATAAATCCAAAGGCGGCCGCGGTTATATTGCCCTGACCTCTACCGTCAAGGGCAAGGATGGGGAGTTGCAATCCCGTATCATTCCTGGTTTACTGCCGGGAACTATCGTTACCGTACCCAGATCCTTGGCCTTTTACATTGTTACTGAATACGGCAAGATCAATCTGAAGGGTCTCAGTACCTGGGAGAGAGCAGAAGGTATAATCAATCTGGCTCATCCCCAGTTTAGAGATGATCTGGTTAAGGAAGCCCAGCAATTTAAGATCTGGAGAAGAAGCAACAAGATCCAACCGTAGATATAAAATAGTCGATATAAAATGTAAGAACCCGGCTATACCTGTGATGGACGGGAAAGCAAGAAAATTCAGTAGTAGATATAAAATATTGGAAGGGGCTGGTTTTGGAACCAGCCCCTCCGTGTGATCTGTAATATAAGCAGAAACCTTAGGGCTAGCTTTGCTCGCCGGCCCCGGATTCATGTTTTTTACTTGTCAGCGAAAAAATCTTATCTAACGCTATTCAATCTCCTTCACCTGCAGCAAGTCTGCCATTTCCAGCTTCAGCCATCAAATCCAGGTTTAATGGTTAATACCATATTTGAGGGCTTTGCGGGAAATAGTAGAAGGATCTACTTTCAGTATTCCGGCCGCTTTACTGCAAGAATTGACCAGGGTAAAGGTTTTCTCTATCAACTGCTTTTCTACGTTTTCTACCGCATCTTTTAAGGGAATGATTTTATTTACACTAACCGCCTGGTCCAGGCTGCGGCCAGCCCCATATCCAGTAGACAAGAAATACTTGGGCAGATGCTCAGGAGTTAATATTTCACAGCTGCTGGTTACTACCAGTCTCTCCATAAAGTTCTCCAACTGCCTGATATTGCCGGGCCAGTCATATTTCATCAAGGTTTCAATCAAACTGGGATCGACACTCTTGTTCAGATTATAGCGTCGATTAAAGCTATCCACAAAATGTTTTACCAGTAAGGGAATCTCATCTCTTCTATCCCTTAAAGGAGGCACCACAATCGGCACTACATTCAAGCGATAATATAGGTCTTCCCTAAATTCCCCATTTTCTACCATAGCAGCCAAATCCTTGTTGGTGATGGCTATTATCCTCACATCTATTTTAATCGGTGTAGTTCCGCCCACCCGGATAATCTCCCGCTCTTGTAAAGCGCGCAAGAGCTTAACCTGTAGATAAATAGGTATGTCACCCACTTCATCCAGCAGGAGGGTACCCGAATTGGCCACTTCAAACAATCCTGGTTTGCCCTCTTTACGAGCCCCGGTAAAAGCTCCGGCATCATAGCCAAACAATTCTGACTCGATGAGGTTCTCCGGTATGGCGGCGCAGTTGACCTTAACGAAAGGCCCGTCTTTACGGGCACTGTTTTTCTTGATAATTTCCGCTATAACTTCTTTGCCCACTCCGGATTCGCCAGAAAGCAGAACCGTAGAATCAACCTCGGCTACTTTAATCGCTTGATATACGATTTTTTCCATCTCTTTGTTTTTGAACACCAGTTCCCCTGATTCTTTGGTCTTAATCTGTTTTACCTGAAACTCAAAGTGTTTTTTGAGGCCTTCCATCTGTTCCAGCTTCTGCTTAAGCATATTCAGTTCGCTGATATCCCGTACATTGGTGATAACCCGGTATATATTGCCATTATCATCAAATATGGGGGTAGCGCTGACCAGCAAAGTCCGACCGGTTATAGTAGTCAGGGTGGTAGTAGCCGGAGCTTTGGTTTCCATGGCAATCAAAGTGGCAGAACGAGACAAAATCCCGTTATCCACCAGTTCTTGCATGCTTTTGTAAAGAAAAGCCTCTTCTTCCATCCCGGTAACTCGTTTGATGGCTTTGTTGGTGCGGATAGTTACCGCATTTTCATCGGTAATGTATAAACCATCATATGAAGAATCTATCAAGGCATCCAGTTCTGCATTAAGAGCTTTTACATAGGCCAGTTCCCGGGATATGGCTTCCACTTCACTCATATCATGCAGAACCGCTACCGCACCGGTGATCTCCCCATTGGCAATAATGGGAGCCCGGTTGGTTATAGTGGATTTATTACCTACCTTAAGCTTGATACCAAATTCCCGGCGCCCGGTTTTTATCACGCTAAGCAAGTTGCTCTCGGGAATAATATTGTTGATGAAGCGCCCCAATACTTCACTGGCCTTTTTCTTGCTCATCTTCTCCATGGCCCGGTTCCATATATTTATGTAACCTTCTTTATCTATGGCCACAATGGGATTATA
>JAAYNQ010000122.1 GCA_012520725.1 Syntrophomonadaceae bacterium
GAACTGCTGGAACAGGGCTATGATGCGGTATACATTGGAACCGGAGCTGGTCTGCCTTATTTCATGAATATACCTGGCGAGAATCTGAATGGGGTTTATTCCGCCAATGAATTCCTCACCCGAAATAACCTGATGAAAGCCTACAAGTTCCCGGAATATCTTACTCCTATTAGAGTCGGGGATCGAGTGGCGGTAATTGGGGGAGGAAATGTGGCCATGGATAGTGCCAGGACTGCTCTACGGCTGGGTGCTGAATCTCACATCATCTATCGCCGTACCTTGAAAGAAATGCCGGCTCGCCATGAAGAAATCGAACATGCCATGGAAGAAGGGGTACAATTCGAGTATCTGGCTAGCCCCATTGAAATTAAGGGCAATGAGGAAGGCCGGGTTACCTCCATCATATGCCAGAAGTATGAACTGGGTGAACCTGATGCTTCCGGACGCCGGACCCCGGTGCCCATAGCGGGAGAGACCTTTGAAATACCGGTAGATACGGTTATTATGGCTATAGGACAAGGTCCCAATCCCCTGGTTCCTCAAACCACTCCTGATTTGGAAACCAATAAATGGGGCAACATCATAGCAGATGCCAAAACTGGAGCTACCTCCATGAAAGGGGTATATGCCGGAGGTGACGTAGTAACCGGGGCAGCCACTGTAATACTGGCTATGGGAGCCGGAAAAGCAGCTGCGGACGCTATTGATGAATATCTGAAAGGCTAAAGGCACGGCTTCTGATGGTATTAGCTATTCCGCGTGAAAATACTTTATCTTTCTTTACTCAGGATTTATATTTGCTAAATAATAGATGGGCGGTCTTTGACCGCCCATTTCCGTAACAGGACAGGAATAGCCCTACCCACCTGCATCCCTGACCATGGGAATAAGTAAATAACTATATTTAGAGCTGCTGACATAATAGGTCAGCAGCTTTTTTGATAAGACTGTAAATATATGTAACATTCATGTAAAGTATTGAAACATCAATAATTATTAAACCATAAAGAAACCCCCAATATTTAGGCATTCCTCTTGGTTTTTGAGCTGGCATGGATATTTTAATAATTGTGGTAGAGCTTTACTAGCAGGCCTAGCTGATAAATGGTGGTGAATAGATCCCTATAAGAAGCGCAAGCAGGCTTATTGCTGGAGGGCTTTAGGTAGTATAGTCAATTAAAAACCTAGCAGACCAAAAACTCGACTATAAGTAAAGGAGGTTGCTTATGACCCAGGTAATGGATTATCAACTATTTATTAACGGGCAGTGGACTCCCGGCGATTCAGGTGAAACCATGGATGTAATCAATGCCTCCAATCAGGAGGTTGTAGCCCGGGTGCCCAGAGGAAATCAAAAAGATATAGACCGGGCAGTAGCCAGTGCTAAAGAAACTTTTGAATCAGGCGTTTGGGCTGATAAGACTTATGAGGAAAGGGCTGACATTTTGCGTACTGCTGCGGCCAATGTACTTAAAAATAAGAATAAGCTGGCTTATCTGGAATCATTGACCTCAGGATCTACCATCAGGCGGACCATGGCTATCGACGTACCTGCGGTAGCTGATGCTCTGAAAAATGTGGCTAATTGGTTATATGAACTACCTATGCTGGAACATGGTATGTGCCTACCCTGGTATATTCCCCAACATAGTTATTATATCCGTGAGCCGATTGGAGTTTGTGCCGGAATAGTGCCCTGGAACTTCCCCATGATACTGGCAGCATGGAAATTTGCGCCGGCCCTGGCCATGGGAAATAGTATAGTTATGAAACCGGCCAGCATAACTCCGGTTACTTTACTGGAACTGGCCAAGATTTTGTATGATTCAGGAGTTCCGGCCGGAGCATTTAATGTGGTTACTGGACCTGGATCATCGGCCGGGAACTACCTGGTGCAGCATCCAGATGTGGGGAAAATTGGATTCACCGGGTCCACTGAAGTTGGACGCCATATTGCTCATCTGGCAGCAGATGGCATTAAACGGGTTACACTGGAATTGGGCGGTAAATCTCCAGTTATTGTGCTGGACGATGCTGATCTGGATATGGCCAGCAGCCTCTGCCTGCATGCTTTCCTCTACCATTCCGGCCAGGTTTGTGAATCAGGCACCAGAATGTTAGTACCACGTGCTATGCAGGACCAAATAGTCGACTTAATGATAGAAAAGATTAAAGGTATGAAAATTGGTAACCAGTTGGATCCAGCTAGTGATCTGGGACCGATTGCCTCAGCGGAACAATTGGAGACTATTATGAGATATGTTGATATCGGCAAAAAAGAAGGAGCTCAAATCGCTTATGGTGGAAATCGTATGCAGGGTGAGCAGTATGACAAAGGCTTCTTCTTTGAACCTACCATATTTGTGAACTGCAATAATCAAATGACCCAGGTGAGGGAAGAAATATTCGGTCCAGTACAATGTGTCATCCCCTACGATGATCTGGACGAAGCCATTGCAATTGCCAACGACAGTCCCTATGGATTGGGCGGTAGTGTTTGCAGCACCAATGCAACCAGGGCTCAGTGGGTCGCGAAAAAACTTCGCACTGGAACTGTCTGGATAAATACTCACCACATGTTAAGGCCAGATGCTCCTTTTGGCGGATATAAAGAAAGCGGTTATGGAAGAGAAAACGGTTATTATGCACTGATGGCTTATAGTGAAGTAAAACATGTATGCCAGAGCTTAACCAACGATGCATCAAGATATAGATACTTCAGGGTCATAGGCCTGGCAAGATAATTTGAAAGGAGGTTTCAGATATATGGCAACACCAAAATATTTTATTTGGGAATATCATAGTATAGTTGAATGTGGATCAGGCTGTAGAACCTTTATACCTCAGCGTTTTATGGAAATGGGATGCAAACGGGTAGGTATAATAACCGATAAGGGCTTAATGGAAGCTGGTGTGGTTGATCAGGTAAAAGACCTGTTTACTATTCAAACCGGGGCACCTAAAATAGTTGATATTTATGACCGGATTGAACAGGACGCCACCATGAGCAAGATACATGAGTGTACCAGGTGGTATCGGTCCAATGGCCTTGATGGTATGCTGGTAATCGGTGGAGGAAGTGTAATGGACTCGGCCAAAGGGGTAAAATTTCTTTTGGGTACCCAGGAAGATGACATCAGGAAATCCCTGCCTGGGAATGGAGCCCTATTATTCAGGCCCTGGGGTAAACCACTGAATACCCCCAGCGTTTTTGTGCCTACTACCGCTGGAACCGGCTCAGAAGTATCCAATGTGGCAGTTATATATAATGAAGAGGAGCATGTAAAAGCCAACCTCATCCATCCTTATATCATGGGAGAATATGCTATGTTGGATCCGGAACTGACCCTGACCCTGCCCCCCTGGATGACAGCAGCCACCGGCCTGGATGCCCTGGGCCACGCAGTGGAGGGGATGTCTTCATCAGAAGCCAATTGTATGTCTCAAGCCTTAAATATTCAAGCTATCAAACTGATTTTAGAGTATCTGCCCATAGCCGTAAACGATGGTAAAAACATGGAGGCTAGGACGAAGATGCTGGCTGCCAGCAATATGGCCATTATGGGCTTCTCCATGGGAGCAATGCTGGCCCCGGGACATAATATTGCCCATGCGGTAGGGGGTAAGCATCGCATACCCCATGGTGAGGCGGTTGCTCAAGCCATTCCAGCTTTGTTTGAGTTTTTCCCGGAATACTACTTTGATTGTCTGAGTGAGTTAAAAGATGCCTTTGGGTTGGATTCCAGGATCACAGAACCCAGGGAAATAGTAGCGGCAGCCCGGGAAAAAATATTGGACTTGATGAAAAAGTGCGGGTTCGGCACCCAGTTCAGCGTGAAATTGGATGAACAGGGAGTAAAAGATATGGTTTTAGCCATTCAGGTACTTTACGGCGGGATAGGGTGTTTTTACTTACGTTAAGTGGATCTAGGGTTTTGCTTCGTTGCCAGGAGCGCAGGATAATAGGTCTTAAGGGTTTTTCATTGATTATGCCTCTTTCAACCATTAGTTTCCAGGTATGCTTAAGACTGGATTGTGCAACTGACGTATTATTCATGTAAGTCACCTCCACCTTCATCCTTATTTAATTGATTTGGATAGAATCAGAGACTTGCTACAAATAATCATCGATAATTGCCACAAAGCGGGATGATCAAAAAACAAGCAAATATCGTGCCAAGCATCTATAAGCTAGAGAATAGCATCCGATTCATATAATAAGGTAGGAAATACCTGATCAGAATCAGGATTGGCATAAAATTTGCTTATATAATTAGACTGAACCAATTCCGGTTGGTGCTCGGGGAAGGAAGATCCTTTTCCCGCAATGAATAAGTCGGCCAGGTGAAAGGTGGTCAAAATGAAAGTTACACAGGAAGAATGCCAGTTGCACATGAACCGGGTTCCAGTTAACCAGTATTTAAACCTGAGTATCCTGGAGGTAGAGGAAGGGTACTGCCTGGTGAAGATGCCTTATAACCCGGTATTTGCTAATTCTTGGAACAATACTCACGGAGGAGCCTTGATGACTCTGGCTGATATTGCTTTTTATTTCGCCTTGGCTACTTTGAATGGTCTGCAGGCTTCGGGGGATTTTGCCACCGCAGAGCTAAAAAGCAATTTCCTTAAGCCAACCAGCAAAACAGACCTTTATGCTGAAGCCCGGGTGATAAAAAATGGCAAAAGGATTATATTTGGAGATGTGGCGATAAGGGATATCTCCGGTATCCGGATTTCTCATGCCACTGTTAGCTATATCAGGACAGATGTATAATATATAATTGATCCGGCTGTTGCAACAGTCTAATTTAATCCGGGCCGGTAGAAATCAAGCCCTTAAAATCTCGGATAGTAGAGGAGAAAACAGATGATAATTCCCGTAAATCGTTACTTGTATGTGGTGCAATCAGAACAAATCTCATTTCCTTATTGTGTATCTGTGCTGGTAGAAGGTTCCCAGCGCGTGTTAATAGATAGTGGGTGTAGCCAGGAGGTGGCATCTGAATTACGAGGCCGGGGACTCGATGTAGTAATAAACACCCATTTTCATTGGGACCATAGCAGGCAGAATCAGAATTTAGGTCCGGTAGAGGTCTGGTGCCATCACCTGGACGCTCCTGCTATTCGTTCAGCGGAAAACTTCATAGCAAGATATGGTTTTAAGGACTTCGGGGCTGAAGATATGGGAAAAATGTTTTTAAAATATCATGGTATAGAGGATCGTCCCGTTCACCGTGAACTTAATGACGGAGAAATACTGGATTTGGGCCAGGTCTGTTTACGAGTGATCCATACCCCGGGGCATACCCCCGGGCACTGTGTCTTCTTTGATGAGTACCACGGTATATTGCTGAGCGGGGACATAGATTTGACCGCCTGGGGGCCATGGTATTTGCATATTTGTAGTGACCTGGATGATTATATCAGCTCCATAGAAAAGTGCAGGGAATTGAAACCTCGCCTGGTAATATCAGGCCATAAGGGGATTGTGGATCAGGATATCCAGGCTCGCTTTTTAGCCTACCGGGACAGTATATTGCGCAAAGAAGAAAAGATCCTGGCCAGTCTGCAGCAACCTCTATCTATAGAGGAATTGGGCGCCTTGCGACTTTTTTATGGTCCCCAAAACCAATTCGATAGCTATATACAGTTCTGGGAAAGACAGGGGGTTTACATGCACCTGCAAAGATTGATAAAACAAGGCCGGGTAATGGAAGAGGGGAATTTGTACTATCGTACATAATTAGCCCTAAGATCTATCAAAAATCTCCCCGTCTATACCAGAGCATGTGACTGACATAAAACTGACACATGACTGAAAACCGACACCTGACTGACATATGCGCATAAAGCCCGTAGGGGGCGAGCTGTGGGCGCCCCCACGGTAGTTTCATTAAAATACCATAGCAAACACGGGCACTCTGGTCTGCTCAGAAACAAGGTTTAATACCGGGTATTCTTGATAAATAAATAATAAACGCTGGTCAAAAGCCGCTCTTATAATTGCGTGGAGCAAAATTAACAGGGTAATAAAAGGGATTTCCAAAACATTCTGCTGCGCATACGGTCAGATTTTGTTCTTTTATGACATATTTTCAGCTCTCGTCAGGGGAATTAAGTTATAATATATAGTAGCGCCAGGATGAAAAGGGGTGAGAAAATGAAGCAAGACTACACTAAGGGGAATATTTGGCTGTCAGTAAAGCAAATGATGAATAGCGATTACCGTGTAATTCATTCTGGAGATTCTTTACGCAGGGTAATTGAAATATATAAAGAGACCAAGCTGGATAGTGTACCTGTCGTTGATGATAAAGGAGTTTTGCTGGGAGTGATGCCCAGGAGCAGGCTATACCAGGCCTTGCTGGATGGGGTAAGTATAGATGAGCCCTGTACTCCTTATATGGTTAGCCCCGCCTTTAGTGTTGATTCCGATCTCGGCTATGATGAGGTTTCCCTGATAGTCAGGGTAAACAAGAGCACCATAGGCACGGTACCGGTTGTAGACAAGCAGGGTAAAGTTATAGGTATGGCCGGGAGAGTGGAGTACATGAAAGCCGGCTTTCATGTAGCAACCACTACCAGTGCATTGCTGGAATCTATATTTGAAGCTATGCATGAGGGAATAATAGCCACCGATAACGAAGGGTGTATTATCAGGATAAATCATTCTATAGAGAAGATGTTCGGTATTTCTGCCGAGGAAGTTGTAGGCTTGCATTTAGAGGAAGTATTTCCAGGAATTGATCACAGCAATGATTTCAAGCTGGGAGTAAAGAATACCTTAAGAGGAATTCCAGTTATAATCAACCAGGTACCCATAATGAGGGATGATAAGCAGATTGGCACTAATTTTGTTCTGCTGGATATATCAGATATAGAAAATATTGCTCAGGAATTGGAATCGGTTAAGGAACTGCAAACTACCCTTAGCGGGGTACTCAGTGCGTCTTCTGATGGGGTTTTTGTTAGTGACCGATCCGGTAGAATTAAATATGTTAATGAAATGGCAGTCAAGTTGATAGGGTCAAGGGTAGAAAAAATGATAGGCCAGTCTATTGAGGATATTTTGAACACTAAAGTTCCCATTGAGGTAGCCCGCAGCGGTATAGCTGAAGTCGATGTACACAAAATTGGAAACCGTAACTGTGTTGTGTCTCATGTGCCCATTAAAGCCGGCCATCAGGCTGCCGGCAAAACGGCAGGAACTGTTAGTATCGTATACCTGGCTGACAATAAACTGACTGAAGAGATAACTAAAAAATGGTTTTCCCTGCAGCAGCAGGTGGAGTATTATCGAGATGAGTTGGAAAAACAGGCAGGTTCTCCCAAAGTTACCTTTGATTCCATAGTAACTCAAAATCCTCATTTTATAGCCATGAAAAAAGAAGGACAGCGGATAGCCCAGAGTAGTTCCACGGTTCTTCTAACCGGTGAAAGCGGGGTAGGCAAGGACATGTTCGCCCGGGCTATTCATGCTGCCAGTCCCCGGGCCAATAAGCCTTTTATTAAAGTTAATTGTGCGGCTATTCCAGAAACCCTGTTAGAATCTGAATTGTTCGGATATGCACCCGGATCTTTTACTGGGGCGGCCAAGAGAGGCAAGCCGGGTTATTTCGAACAGGCTCATGAGGGAACCATCTTCCTGGATGAAATCGGCGATATGCCCTTGTCGATTCAAGTCAAGATATTACAGGTTCTGCAGGAGAAACAGTTTATGCTGGTAGGAGGTACAAAAACTCATACCGTCGATGTGAGGATTATAGCCGCCACCAACCGCAACCTGCGTGAAGCCATGAGCAGGGGAGAGTTTAGGGAAGACTTGTACTACCGGCTTAATGTTATTGAGTTTTATCTACCCCCACTACGGATGCGCCAGGAGGACATACTTCTGCTGGCCCATATGTTTATAGAAAAATATAATTCAATTCTAAATACCCGGGTAACTGGAATAGGCAAGGAAGCCCAGGATGTGTTGCAGCATTATTCTTGGGCCGGGAATATTCGTGAGCTGGAAAACGCTATTGAAAGAGCAGCCAATTATGTATGGGAGGGAGAAATTGAATTGGAACACCTTCCCGGCCATATACTGCAGGTTAAGGATGAACTTAAAACCAATTCCTCTTATCGAGCTGTGTTGGATGACATGGATAGAGAAATTATTATTGATACCCTGCGTAAGACCGAAGGTAACAAGAGTGCCGCTGCCCGTATGCTGAATATAAGTCGTTCGGCTTTTTATGAGAAGCTTGCCAAATACGGTATTAAATAATTGATTGTTTAACCAACTTGGACTAACCCTTTGTAGTATGGTTATCCGTTGCCAGGGGTAGCCGGTTTAAGCCGGGGTTAATCGATCAGTAATAAGGGTTCCCAGCTCTTTATAGAGCAGGTAATGATATATTATAATTCTCACTTGAGTTGATATCTAAGTCTCCAAAAGCATCCAGCCAGTGTAGACAGCAGTAACACAAATTAAACAATAGTGTTTACTTAAGCCACACATATGTATACTCGTTCCCATGTCGCAATATCTTGTCTTGAATGAGGATACTGGAAAAGGTGGCAGGATAAGGTGAGGTTTTAGCCATTGTCGGCAGTTGTTAGCTGATGCCGAGATTTGTCTACTGCTCTTTTCCTTATGATTTGGAGACTTGGCTCAGCATGAGAACTGGCATAAATTTTGCTACTTAGTAGCTTGGAGTCCCCTGTATATTTAATTTGCCTTTTATAGGCCTAGAGGAAGGAGGATAGTAAGAGTTAGGAGGAGTATAGAATTGTGCACCGGTGAAACAGCTTGTTTAAAGGTACTAATAGAAATGGTTCTCAGATAATTGGTGGAAATCCATAAAATTAAGCAAACTGTTGGCAGGGGTTGGTTTTTATAAGCCAAAGCCTGATGAACTACCCGATCGGTGTTCTAAAGCCGTACTAAATGGATCAGACCATTATTACGGTAGCGGTGTTAGTTGCTGAGAAAAAAGAGGATAAGCATGGTTTTCGGCATTAGCTGGACATATGCCTAGCAGTAACCTCAATGCAGCAGCGATCATTTTTAAATTGAGGAGGTAATTGAGGAATGAGCCAATTTTTTCCCAAGTCTAAAGCGTTGTATACAATCGTAATACTACTTACTATCGTTGTTGGTGAAATGGTCTTACATCCTAACCACTGGGATACTTGGCCTGCTTTTATGTGTATGGTTTTCTTCTTTTGTGTGCATAGAGATTTTAAGCAAGCTCCGAATATCTTAATCGGCGGGGCCTTCGGAATTCTGCAGATCTATTTGATCAAACTGTGGTACGCTGTTGCCGTTCCCATGTTTGGTGGAGACATGAGCAAATATACCGATCCCCATACCCAGCATGCCCTGTTTACTTCCAAGCTTATATATATACTAGTATTCGTGTTCTTTATCGTGCTGTTGAAAGATGCTATCCCCCTGCTCTTTAATGACTTTACCTTTATGTTCTTCATCGCAGCCGGTATAGCTGCAGGTGCTCATACCAATATTGCAGTTGCTGCTAAAACCGTAGCCGCCTATGCCAACGGAGTTGCGGAAGCTACCGGAAATCAGGAGCTTATTACAGCTATGCAAGGTGCCACCGCCAAAGCACTAGAATCCGTAATACCTGTAACCAATGTTTGGGAATGGATGGCCATCTGTATAGTAGGCGGAGGCTTGATTATTCTTTCCCTTCATTATGGTGGGGTACTGGTAGCAAAAATCATGGGAGTGAGTTCTCCTCCTCCTCCAGCCCATCATTAAAATAAATTATTGATATTAGATAATCCTACTTGGTATCCATAAAGTTGTAAATAGTCCAAACTGCTTAACACTCAGGAATCAGGTCTTTCTTTCAGACTTCCTGCAGCAGGAATCAGTGCTGCAGGAAGTCTCCTGTTAATACCGTGAAGGCTGGTAGGGGCGGTCTTCGACCGCCAGCTCTCATATATTGCAATAACGCCCAAAAGCACAGCATTCTGGGTCGAGGACGAGTACCGGCGGCAGGCGTTGACTTTGTGTGCATAGCTGCATATAATAAGAGCAATAGAATATATAAATGCTGGGAATGGGATAAGTAAGTCTATAATCGCTGCCAGAGAGAAAAGGTCACCGGCTGAGAGCCTTTTTACAGTAAGAGATAGTCTGAATTTGCGCCCAGGAGCAGGTATGCTGAAATAAAGTAGGTGTATCCGGTCATACCGTTATTATTGTAAAGAGTGGAGCATATAATCTATTTATGCTCAAATAGAGTGGAACCACGGAAGTCAGGCCTTTCGTCTCTAATGGAGACGAAAGGCTTTTAATTTTATAAAGGAGGAAGCATATGTTTAAGACCTTGAGGAATGAGATTCAAGTGGTGTTTGAAAGAGATCCGGCGGCCAGAAGTGTATTGGAAGTAATATTCTGTTACCCTGGTTTTCATGCGGTGATTCATCATCGTATAGCCCATTTTTTCTATCGGCACAGTTGCTTTTTTATAGCCCGTTTTATTTCCCATATAAGCCGGTTTATGACCGGTATTGAAATCCATCCAGGGGCTAAAATTGGCCGGGGCTTCTTTATTGATCACGGAGGCGGAGTAGTGATTGGCGAAACAGCTGAAATAGGGGATAATGTTACTATATACCAGGGAGTGACCCTGGGCGGCACCGGTAAAGAAAAAGGTAAGCGACATCCTACTATAGGTAATAATGTTACTATAAGTGCCGGAGCCAAAGTACTGGGATCCTTTACCGTGGGTGATAATGTAAAAATAGGTGGAGGCTCGGTGGTTTTAAACAGTGTTCCCCCTAATTGTACTGTGGTGGGGGTGCCGGGTCGTATAGTAATCCGGGAAGGAAACCGGATCAAAACAGGCGGGGTAGACCTGGAACATCATATCCTGCCGGATCCTATAGCAGACATGCTGAAGAATCTGCAGGAGAGAATAGAAGAGCTGGAATTAAAGATAGAGGGAATGGAGAAGGAGGCTGCTAGCCGTGAAAATATACAACACTCTCAGTGGGAAAAAAGAAGAATTAGTAACGCTTAACCCAAAAGAGATCAAGATTTATGTCTGTGGTCCTACCACCTATAATTATATTCATTTAGGCAATGCCAGGCCTTTAGTGGTTTTTGATACCTTTAGGCGTTACCTTAAGTTCAGAGGTTATGATGTAAGCTATATCCAAAACTTCACCGATGTGGATGACAAGATTATAAACCGGGCCCGGGAAGAAGGGGTGGAGGCTCTGGAACTGGGACAGAGATATATAAAGGAGTATTTCAGGGATGCAGACCGGCTTAATGTGCTTCGGGCAGATGTGCACCCCCGGGTTAGCGAGCACATCCCGGAGATAATAACAGCAGTAGAAGGATTGATTGAACGGGGCTATGCCTATGAAGTTAATGGGGATGTTTATTTTCGGGTCAAAGCCTTTCCCGAATACGGTAAACTTTCGGGAAGAAGCCTGGAAGACATGATGGCCGGAGCCAGGGTGGAAGTAGATGAACGCAAGGAAGAAGCGGTGGATTTTGCCCTGTGGAAAGCGGCTAAAGCCGGTGAACCAGCCTGGGATAGCCCCTGGGGGCCTGGAAGGCCTGGCTGGCATATAGAATGCTCGGTTATGGCCAACAAGTATTTGGGAGATACCTTCGATATTCATGGTGGTGGCAGTGACCTGATCTTTCCCCACCACGAAAACGAGATAGCCCAAGCCGAGGCTCTAACTGGCAAACAATTTGTCAAGTATTGGATGCATAATGGTTTTATTACCGTAAATAGCGAAAAAATGTCCAAATCCCTGGGCAACTTCTTTATCCTGAGGGATGTTTTGGCTCGCTATCCGGCTGATGTAGTAAGGTTTTATTTGATATCCACTCATTATAGAAGCCCCTTGGATTTTGACGATGGGAAATTGGAGGAAGCCCGCAAAGCCTTAGGACGGCTTAAAACCTCATTGATGCTGGCAGATGAATTCATACAGGATAAAGCAGGTTCGGTAAAGCTGGATGAAAAGGCTCAGGAGTTTTTGGCCTCCATGGAGACCTGGAAGGAATCGTTTATAATGGCCATGGATGATGATCTCAATACTGCCAAGGCTATAGCATTTCTTTTTGATATGGCTCACAGTCTCAACTCCTTTATAGCTGGAGCAGATGTGGATAGCCTAAGCCATCGCAGTGCAGTAGAGCAAGGCCAGGGTCTATTAAGAGACCTGGGTGAGGTTCTGGGCATTTTCATGGAGACAGATTATGAAGAGACAGGTATAGTAGACAGGGTACTGGAGATTATACTGGATTTGAGGCAAATGGCCAGGCAGGACAAGGATTATGCTACAGCCGACCATATAAGGGATTTCTTAAAGGGTATTTCAGTCAGTGTGGAAGACACCGGAAGCGGTAGCAGGATTAGATATGAAAAGCAGCCTGAGCTGAAGACTTTGATGGATAAAATCTTGGAACTTAGATCGAGCTTCCGTCAAGAACGGAACTACAGCCGGGCCGATTATGTCAGAAATGCTCTGTTGGAGCGGGGAATAGCAGTTGAGGACAGCAGGGAAGGAGCTAGGTGGAAACTTGTTAATGCATGAGAAGCCGGATATAAATGCAATTAAGCAGTATTCGGCAGTAATCCTGGCCTATATTGGTGATGCGGTATTTGAACTAATAGTCAGAGAACATATGATTGCATCCGGGCTCAGAAAGATAAAAGATATCCATCAGGAGACGGTGGATAGGGTAAGGGCCAGGAATCAAGCCCGGGCTATTCGCATTATATATGAAGAACTTAGTCCGGAAGAAAAAGATATAGCCAGGAGGGGAAGAAATGCTAAAAGTGCGCCACCCAAGCATGCAGATTTAATTGAATATCGAATGAGCACTGGCTTTGAAGCCCTGATCGGCTATCTATATTTAAAGGGTGATAAAGAACGATTATTATATCTGACCCGAAAAGTATTGGAGGAGAATCTTGATAATGGAAGAGGAGGACCTAAAGAATGCTGATCATAGCACCAGAGGTTAGAGTACCGGCCTCACAACTGGATGAAAGCATGATGCTTCGCCTGGAGCGCTGCGCCAGGATTTGTTATAAATCGGAAGATAAAATCAATGAGCAACATAATAGCAATTTTTTGCAGAGGATTGTAGCCAGCGGTCATGAGTCGGTGATAGAACATGAAAAGGTAACCGTCTTGTTTATTATTGACCGGGGTATATCTCACGAACTGGTGCGGCATCGGATCGGCAGTTACAGTCAGGAATCCACCCGGTACTGTAATTATAGCCGGGACAAATTTGGCAACGAAATAACAGTGATAAAACCTTTTTTTTATAAAGAAGGGAGCCGGGCTTATGAACTTTGGAAGGAAAGCTGCCTCTTGGCGGAAAAAAACTACCTGGAGCTGCTTCAACTGGGTTCCAGCCCCCAGGAAGCCCGTTCCCTGCTTCCCAACTCTTTGAAAACCGAAATTGCAGTAACCTATAATATCAGGGAGTGGAGACACTTTTTCCAGCTCAGGTGTTCTCCTGCTGCTCATCCCCAGATGAGGCAGGTGGCCATACCCTTGCTATTACTATTTAAAGAAAAATTCAGAGTGCTCTTTGAGCAGGTAGAATATGACAGCTCTTTTGACCGGCAAGATTATGCTCAGGTATATGTAAGTGATGACCTGTTCAATATATAAAAAATAAAGAGTTTAGAAATAAGAGATTTTAAAGAGCCGGTGGTCTGAAGCAGATGGCCGGGGGTAATAGGAGGCAGTTAATGAAAGAAAAGCTGGCAGGCATAAATTCCATAGTAGAAGCCTTAAAGGCTCAAAGAAAAATCGATAGGATACTGGTACAGGAGAATCGGCAAGAGGGTAAAAGGATGGCAGAATTGCTGCGACTGGCCAGAAAAAAAGGGATTTATGTGCAGGTAGTTGAAAAATCCCGCCTGGATAAGCTATACACCGCCAGCAACCACCAGGGAATTATTGCTTTAGTGGACGCTTACCGGTACAGTTCCCTGGAGGAAGTTTTAGAAAATGCTGCCCTGAAAAATGAAGACCCCTTTTTAGTCATCCTGGATGGCATAGAGGACCCCAGGAATTTTGGGGCCATAGTAAGAAGCGCAGAGGGCGCGGGAGTACATGGGATAATTGTCCCCCGGCATCATTCAGTAACGGTAAATGAAACCGTAGCTCGAGCTTCAGCGGGGGCCATAGAATATATGCCTATTGTACAGGCAGCTAATCTGGTTAGCACCATTAAAGTACTTAAGGAGCATGGAATGTGGGTTATAGGAGCCGATATGGAAGCCAAGGAATACTATTATAACCTTGATATACCTGCTCCCACAGTTCTGGTTATCGGTGGAGAAGGAAAGGGCTTGAAGCGGTTGGTAAAAGAAAACTGCGATCTCTTACTAAAAATCCCCATGCAAGGTCAGCTATCTTCTTTGAATGCATCGGTGGCTGCCGCCCTGTTAATGTACGAGGTAATTAGACAGAGGGCAATAAATAACTAGGGATATACCTTTTTCTCCCATAATAGCTTAGAGGATCAATTTTTGGGCCTATAAGGCTGATTTCGTAGCTCATTTCCAGGCTGCAATCCTGGGGTCAGACTCTGCATGCCTTGACGATTCGGGGGGCACCGTCTATAATGATTTATAGTGTTCCAAGTATAACATTATTTTTATCAGTACATTGGACTAAATAGCTAATGGAGGCGACTGAATTGCTTAGTTCTCTCGCTGCACAGCAATACTATCTTACATATTCGGATATGGCTGACGAGGAAATAGTGGAGTTGGCCCAACAAGGGGAACAGTTTGCGGTTGAGTACTTGGTAGACAAGTATAAGAATTTTGTTCGAGCTAAAGCCAGATCTTATTTCCTTATCGGTGCAGATAAAGAAGACATTATTCAAGAAGGAATGATAGGCTTATTCAAAGCCATACGAGATTATAAATTGGACAAGTTGACTTCTTTTAGGGCCTTTGCTGAATTGTGTATTACCCGGCAGATAATTACTGCTATTAAAACAGCAACCCGGCAGAAACATATACCTCTGAACTCCTATGTATCCTTGAATAAACCGGTATATGATGAGGAATCTGATAGAACTCTTATTGATATACTTTCCACCACCAAGATAACCAACCCGGAAGAAATAATAATCAGTCGAGAAGAATTTATTTTTATTGAGAAAAAAATGGGAGAAATTCTGAGTTCTCTGGAATGGAAGGTTCTGATGGCTTACCTGGAAGGCAAGTCCTACCAGGAGATAGCAGTTGAGTTAAAAAGACATGTAAAATCTATCGACAACGCCCTGCAGAGGGTAAAAAGGAAACTGGAAAAGTACCTGGAAGACAGGCATGAGCTCTAAATCAGCTCAGCTATATCATATAGACTACCCCAATTCCTATTGCCATATTAAGCCAATCTGTTCCTGAACCTGCTTTTTCGGACCCCTTAACCCGGGTAGATAATTGAATAGAAACAGGACTTTACTATTGACTTTGGAAGAACGAGCGTATAAAATATTACTTGCTGAGCCGAGCTAGCTCAACCGGTAGAGCAGCTGATTTGTAATCAGCAGGTTGCGGGTTCAAGTCCTGTGCTCGGCTCCAAAAGGAAAACCACGAATACCTGGAGGGATACCCAAGCGGCCAAAGGGGGCAGACTGTAAATCTGTTGGCGACGCCTTCGAAGGTTCGAATCCTTCTCCCTCCACCATTATTGACGCGGGATGGAGCAGTTGGTAGCTCGTCGGGCTCATAACCCGAAGGTTGCCGGTTCAAGTCCGGCTCCCGCAACCATGACATTTTATTCCCGCAAGGGAATATGAAATAGGTAGTCCTCGAAGAGGGCAACCAAGTAATTACTATTCCCGAAGGGAATTGAAATAAGTGGTCCCCGCAAGGGGGTTCTCTTAGACAAATAACACAGGAAAAGTCAGGTTTTAGTCTGCCCAGGGCTTAAACCCTAATAATTCCAGCTAAGTGAATAGCCCCAGCAGGGAGCAGATTAATCGCCCTTATAGCTCAGTCGGCAGAGCGCATCCTTGGTAAGGATGAGGTCATCGGTTCAAGTC